>JBOFXO010000001.1:0-3701 GCA_051654185.1 Vibrionaceae bacterium
GATAGGATGGTCGCGATGTATTTCACGTCGCGGCCGTTTTTTTTGCAATTCTGCCCGTTTTTTGAGCGAAACAAATTTCAGCAGCGATTTAAATATATTGTAGTTTTTGACCTAGGCTAGTAATTTGAAACACAACCGATTTTTTGCTAGTGGCGTCTGGTAGACTAGTTGGCGAAATGATCAAATTAAGCAATTTGTTAGAGTCTTAGCAAAAATAACTTGCTGTTTTATAAGCTAAAGTTATGAGAGATGGCAGCAGAGGCCGGTTGCTAGATAATATCAATGAATGTGCTGCGAAATATGAAGGAAGAGAATATGCAGAATAATGCAATGATGGCTTGGCTTGCTTCTTCTCATTTAGCCGGAGGCAATGCGACCTATATTGAAGCGCTGTATGAGAGCTATCTGCAAGATGCAACCAGTGTTGATCCTCAGTGGCAAGCCGTGTTTGCCGCTCTTCCTACATTAATGGGAGCAGAAATCCCCCATTCTGTAGTGCGTGAAAATTTACGTTTGCAGGCAAAGCAAACGCCGTCACAAACTGCTAGCACGCCTTCTTTTTCTGCAAAAGCATATGCTGCGCTGCGTTTGCTTGAGGCTTATCGCAGCTACGGCCATCGCGCCGCGGAGCTTGATCCACTTAAGCTTTTGCCTAAAACAGCGGTGCCTGAGCTTGATCCTGCTTTTTACGGTTTAACGACTGATGATCTGCAGCAGCAATGGGCTTTGCCCATTTTTACAGGCGCGATGCTAAAGGGCACACTAAAGCAGCAATTGGATAATTTAAAACAGATTTATTGCGGCTCGCTAGGGATAGAATTTACCCATTTAACGTCATTTGAAGAAAGGCAGTGGTTTGAGCAACATCTTAGCGCTCCGCTGCAACACGCTCATTTTTCAAAGCAAGAGCAGATGGCGATTTTGCAACAGCTGACAGAGGCTGAAGGGCTTGAGCGCTATCTTGCGGCGAAATTTCCCGGTGCTAAGCGTTTTTCACTCGAAGGGGCGGACGCGCTGATCCCGATGGTGAAAGCACTGCTTGCGCACGCCGCAGAGCAAGGCGTGCAAGAGGTGGTATTTGGTATGGCGCACCGCGGACGGCTTAATATGCTGATCAATGTACTCGGCAAAGAGCCGGCGCAGCTTTTTGCTGAGTTTGCCGGTCACAAAGCTGCATCTGAGCATTCCGGAGATGTTAAATACCATCAAGGGTACAGCAGCGACTTTGTCACCGCATATGGCCCCGTGCACTTAAATCTGGCTTTTAACCCATCTCATTTAGAAATTGTGAATCCGGTCGTCATGGGGATGAGTCGCGCCCGTCAGCAGCGCTTTGGCGAGGCAGCATGGGAGAGCGTGCTGCCGGTGACCCTTCATGGCGACTCCGCGATTGCCGGACAAGGCGTGGTGCAAGAGACATTTAACATGTCGCAGGTGCGCGGTTATGCGGTCGGCGGCAGCGTGCGCATTGTGATCAACAATCAGATCGGATTTACCACCGCTGAGCCACGCGATACGCGCTCCACACATTACTGCACCGACATTGCTAAAATGGTGCAAGCGCCGATCTTGCATGTTAACGCGGATGATCCGCAGGCGGTTGTATCGGCGGTGAAATTGGCCTTTGATTTTAGGCAAAAATTTAAACGTGATGTGGTGATTGATCTTGTTTGCTACCGGCGCAATGGTCACAACGAAGCTGATGAGCCGAGCGCTACGCAGCCGCTCATGTATCAAAAAATTAAGGCGCACCCGACGGCGCGCCAGCTTTATGCCAGCCAACTTATCGAGCAAGGCGTATTAACGCAAGAAGTGGCAGATAAATTTTTTGATGACTACCGACACGCGCTGGATCAAGGCGCGGTGGTGAGCGCTTCGCGTAAAACGGCGCAGGCGTCACCGTGGCAAGCTTATCGTGAGACAAATTGGTCTGCGTCTTGGCCACATGCGCTCGATAAGGCGAAGTTGCAAGCCATTGGCAAACAGGCGTGCCGAGTGCCAGAGTTTACCGCGTTGCATGATAGGGTTGCTAAAATTTATGCCGATAGGCAAGCCATGCTCAGCGAAGAAAAATTGTTGGATTGGGGTATGGCAGAAATTTTGGCGTATGCCACGCTGCTTGATGCGCAGCTGCCGGTACGGCTTGCCGGTCAAGATTGCGGGCGCGGCACCTTTTTTCACCGCCATGCGGTATTGCACGATCAAAACGGCGGCGAGCCATACACGCCACTTGCTAAACTGCATGAAAAACAAGGTCATTTTCAGATCTATGATTCGGTCTTATCAGAAGCTGCGGCGCTGGCATTTGAGTATGGTTATGCGGCGACCGAGCCTGCGGGGCTTACCATTTGGGAGGCGCAATTTGGCGATTTTGCAAATGGCGCGCAGGTGGTCATCGATCAATTTATTAGCGCCGGCGAGCAAAAATGGGGGCAGTTATCAGGGGTTACGCTGCTGTTACCGCATGGCTACGAAGGGCAAGGGCCTGAGCATTCTTCTGCGCGCTTAGAGCGTTATTTGCAGCTGTGCGCGCAGCAAAATATGCAGGTGTGTGCGCCGTCCAATCCTGCGCAAATTTACCATCTGCTGCGCCGTCAAGCGCTGCGCAATGTGCGGCGACCTTTGATCGTGATAACGCCGAAATCGCTGCTGCGCCACCCTTCGTGCACAGCCAGTTTAGATGAGCTGGCGTCGGGTACATTTTTGCCGGTTATTGCTGATCACAGCGTAGATCTTACGCAAGTTGAGCGCGTGGTTTTATGCAGCGGTAAAATTTATTTTGAGCTGCGCGATCTTTGCCAAAAACAGAACCTCACTCATGTAGCGCTCGTGCGGGTTGAGCAGTTATACCCGTTCCCTAAAGAGGCGCTGCAGGAGGCGCTTGCGCCTTATGTCAATGCAAAAGAGTGGTTTTGGTGTCAAGAAGAGCCGCAAAATCAAGGCGCATGGCATTTTATTTTCCATAGCTTACAGCCACTGATTGCCGGCGGGGCACCACTTTGTTACGCAGGACGAAAAGCTGCAGCGTCGCCTGCGGCAGGTTCTCATTTCACGCACCAGCAGCAGCAATTACAGCTGCTACAAGAAGCACTTAACATTAAACCCTCTAATTAAAATAGAAAAGGACATTTTGCTATGACCATTGATATTTTGGTGCCCGATCTGCCTGAATCAGTCACGGATGCGACCATCGCAACGTGGCATAAAAAACCAGGCGAGCAGGTGGCTCGTGATGAAGTGCTCGTTGAAGTTGAAACGGACAAAGTTGTACTTGAGATCCCAGCGCCTCAAGCGGGTGTGCTTGAGCAAATTATTGAAGACACTGGCGCTGTTGTGCAGTCAAAGCAGCTGATAGCCAAACTTGTGGCTGGCACAGCTAAAGATGCAGAGCCAGTAGCCGCCGAGCAAAGCGCTGCTACAGCCACACAAACAGAAAATGCACAGGCTGTTGCGCTAACGCCATCTGCGCGCCGTGAGCTTGCGCAGTATCAATTATCGCCTTCAGATGTTAAAGGCAGCGGTGTGGGCGGCAGGATCACGCGCGAAGATGTGCGTGCGTATCTAGAAGAAAAACACAATAAGCCCGAAGAGGCGGCCGTACCTGAGCATTTAGCTATAGCGGCTGAGAATGATATAGCGGGCGCGCCTAAAGAGCGCCGTGTTGCGATGACGCGCCTTCGTAAACGCGTTGCTGAGCGCTT
>JBOFXO010000002.1:0-7830 GCA_051654185.1 Vibrionaceae bacterium
GCCTGTATCACTGCGTCATCAAAATCACCAATTTGATCAACAAGCTTATGCTTTAAAGCGTCAGCTCCTGTCCAAACCCGGCCTTGCGCTATTTTTTCAACTTCTTCAAGCGGCAGCTTACGTTCAGTTGCGACAAGCGATATAAAGCGCTGGTAGCCGTGCTCAATGCCAAGCTGCATCAATTTGTTGATTTCTGAGGGAAGTGCGCGGGTCACATTGAGGTTAGCGTAAGGCGTAGTGCCAACGCCATCGCCGTAAATCCCGTATTTAGCTAACGTTTTTTCAAAGGTGGCGAGCAGGCCAAAAATGCCGATAGAGCCGGTAAGTGTGGTCGGTTGGGCAATAATGCGGTCAGCGCTAGTCGCAATCCAATAGCCACCAGAGGCGGCAACGCTGGACATAGAGGCGACGACCGGTTTTCCTGCTGCTTTAAGCGCGCTGATCTCATTGCGGATCACCTCAGAAGCAAAGGCGCTGCCGCCAGGGCTGTCGATGCGCAAAACGACGGCTTTGATATTGTCATCAAGACGCGCTTGGCGTAGCTGCGCCGCCGCAGAATCGCCACCGATCTGCCCTTCGCTGTCTAAACCATCTATGATCACGCCACTGGCAACAAAAACAGCAATTTGCGGTGCATTGTTGTATGCCGGTTGTGGAAGAGGGTAGTCGTAGATACTGACATTGTTAAAGCTGTCTTTGCCGTTACTGCCAAACAGCTCAGCAAGTCGCAGGCGGCTTTGCTGGCGTGAAAACAGCTTATCTACCAAGCCAAAATGCAGCGCAAGTTTAGCGCTATCACCTTTAACCTGTTGCATCGCTTGCAATAATTGTTCACTTGTCGGGGTGACTTGCTCCGGTTTTAATTTACGATTTTGTGCCACATCGTCGACGTACGCGCCCCACACTTGGTTGAGCCATACAGAATTAGCATCGCGCGCTTCATTCGACATGTCTGAGCGCAGATAAGGCTCGACCGCTGATTTGTAGCTGCCGACACGAAAAACGTGCGTAGAGACGTCAAGCTTGTCTAATAACTGTTTGAAATAAAGGCTGTATGTACCATAGCCGGTTAAAAGCACCGCGCCGTCATGGCTTAGATGAATTTCATCAGCGTAGCTTGCTAGATAATATTGGCTTTGCGAAAAAAAGCTGTTAGTTGCGACGACTTTTTTGCCTGTAGCTTTAAACTCATTGATTGCTTTAGCAATATAGCGCAGCTTAGTCAAAGAGGTTTCTGGCATCTGCTTAAGATCAAGTACGAGCCCATTAATGCTTGGATCTTGCGCGGCTTTGCGAATTTTATCCACAATTTCAAACAAAACGGCCTGTACCGGTGGCGGATTGCCAGATAAATTATTGGAAATTAAAGAGAAAGGATCAAAGATTTCCCGTTTTTCAATAATGGGACCTGCTAGTGATAACACCAACGCTTTTGGTTTTTGACTTGCTTGATTGAGGCTGCTACGGCCTGCATTAAATTGGCTAATAAAGTAGAGCACGCTGAGGGCAAAACCAATAAAAACAAGGTTTAAAATAAGTTGCCGCGTGAGGCTTAGCGCTGTCCAAAAAGCTTTTAGAGCGCGGCCTAAAAGGCCAAACAGCTTTTTCATTGAGTCCCCTTTTTGTACTCATTTCGTTATATAGCGAATTGATGTCTATGTTTTTTTATATTTCCATTTTTACATTTAGTCATCAGCTTTTATTGAAAATTTAAAATATATGTTGTTTATTGGCTTTTATCGCTGCATTTTTAAGCTATGGGTCAATTTTTAATAGGGTTTTCGTAGCAAACTTAGGAAAAACAACACTGCAGCACAGACTACGATGGATGGCCCTGTAGGTGTGTCAGCAAGCCAAGAAAAGGCTATTCCGCATACAACGGCAACCACGCCAATTAAACTTGCTAATAGCGCCATTTGCTCGGGGCTTTTAGCAAAGCGTTTTGCAGCAGCGGCCGGAATTATCATGAGTGATGTAATGATCAATGCGCCAACAAATTTCATGGCTAATGCGATCACGGTGGCGATCAAAAGCAGCAAGGTCAGTTTAAGGCGCGCGACTTTATAGCCATTGATTTGAGCGAGATCTTCATTGACGGTGATAGCTAAAAATGGAGACCATAACCTTGTTAGCACGCCAAGAACGAGCGCGCTGCCAATCGCAACCCATGACAGCTCTTGCCATGTGATAGAGAGGAGATCGCCAAACAAATAGTTTGTTAGATCAACGCGTAAAGGCTCAACCAAACTTAACGCAACCAACGCCAGCGATAAGGAGGTGTGCGCGATGATCCCAAGCAAAGTGTCGGCTGAAATGCGGCTTTTTTGTTGTAAGGTCATCAAAAATAAAGCAATAAGCAGGCAGCTTAGAAGCAGCGCTAAATTTAAATTAATGTGCAGGACAAATCCAACGACGAGGCCTAGCAAGGAAGCATGTGCCAGCGTATCACCAAAGTAGGCCATGCGGCGCCAGATAATAAAAGAGCCCAGCGGGCCGCTGATCAGCGCAATGCACACGCCTGCTAGCAGTGGCAGCAAGATAAAATCAAACATGCTGTTTACCATTGTGTTGATGTGAGCAGACGGGCGCGCCTGCTAAATTGTGTTCGTGATCATGGTTATGCTGATAGATGGCCAGCCGCTGCTGCGCGCTTGGGCCAAACAACGCCAGATAACTTGGGTGTGACACAATGGCTTGCGGCGTGCCTTGGCAGCAGATATGTTGCTGCAAACAGATCACTTCATCGGTTTTAGCCATCACTAAATGCAGATCATGTGAGACGACTAAAATGGCGCATTGCAGGGTTGATTTTAGCTGCATGAACAGGTCGTATAGCGCAAGCTGCCCTTTAAAATCAACGCCTTGAGTTGGTTCATCCAGTACTAGCACATCCGGTTTATTAAGCACTGCATTAGCCAGTAGCACGCGCTGCATTTCGCCGCCAGAGAGGGTGTGCATGTTGGCATGCAGTAGGTGCGATGCGCCAACGAGTTGCAACGCGGCGTTAAGATCTGCATCGTCCTTGACATTGCCTGCAAGTTTTAAAAAACGGCGCACTTGCAGTGGTAAATCTTCATTT
This sequence comes from Vibrionaceae bacterium, assembly GCA_051654185.1. GTDB lineage: Bacteria > Pseudomonadota > Gammaproteobacteria > Enterobacterales > Vibrionaceae > Enterovibrio. The sequence goes on from JBOFXO010000002.1 coordinate 3,080, forward strand.
AATTTAACTTTTTGTGGGACATAGCCAAAGCGCAGCTCTTTTTGCCGAACTATTTCACCTTGTGTTGGCTGCTTGAGTCCTAACACAAGCTTGATCAGTGTTGACTTTCCTGCGCCATTAGGGCCTATGATCGTCACAATTTGGTTGCGCTGCAAAGAAAAAGAGACATCGTTTAGAATAAGGCGATCTGCGTATCTCATTGAAATATTGCGCAGTGAGAGCAAAGGAGCTGAGGGCATAAAGGAAGTCGTTCTAGTCAAGTATTTTTTTATGGTATAACACAAGTCACAGTTTGGAAATGGTTGGATAAATATGTACCGATTTTTCATAAGCTTTGCTGCTTTTTATGCACTTTTTTTCTCAGTAGTTGGAGTGGCGGGTGAAGCTTCGCCTGCTGCGCTAAAAAAAACGCGCACGCCACCTGTAGTGCTGGTCACCGTTAAGCCTTTAGCGATAATTGCTAAAGAGATCGCAGGAGAGCATGCGCGCATTGAGCAGCTTTTACCAAATAGCGCTTCGGTGCACGATTATGCTTTAAAGCCGTCAGATGTGCGAAAAATTGAGCAAGCCGATCTTGTTGTTTGGGTTGGCGCACCGCTTGAGCAGTTTTTAGCTAAGATCTTGTATACAAAGCCTAAAGCGCTCGCGTTACTTAATGTGCCTGGGATGGAGCTTGCGCAAAGCTCGCATACTCATCATGACCATGCTGCAGAGCATGGGCACCATGGACACGAACACGAGCATGACGATATGCAGGTGGATCCGCATATCTGGCTTGGGCCTGCGCAAGCAAAATTGAGTGCAAAAGCAATAGCCGATAGGCTAAGTGCGGATGATCCGGCAAATAAAGCGCACTATCAGGCCAATTATTTGGCGTTTGCGCAAAGCGTGCAGCAAAAGGTGGCTGATATTAAAAAGCAGCTGCAACGCACTCCTGCAAAAGGCTACATTGTTTTTCATGATGCTTACGGCTACTTTGAGCAGGCTTTTGGGCTGCATTCTGTTGGTCATCTGACCGTGACCCCAGAGCGCAAATCTGGTGCTAAGACTTTGCTTTTGCTGCAAAAAGAGCTTGATGCGAAAAAGGTACACTGCGTTTTTTCAGAGCCACAATTTAACCCTTCATTAGTCAATAAGCTTGTGCAAAATAGCAGCGCTAAAGTGGTGATGTTGGATCCGCTAGGTCAAGATCTTGATTTAAATAAAGATCGGTATGTGGATTTTTTACAAGCGATCACCAATAGCTTTGTGAGCTGTTTTACTCACGGCGGTAAATAGGAAATTTGTCAAATCGTGATCTTTAACATATGAAACAAATTGATTTGGCTTGGCAAGAATGCTAAAAGCAGATAATATTGCCGTATTGAAAATCATTCTCATTTGTTGCTTTCATGCTACTATCTAATCTACCCGTCGGGAGCAATGCTTGTGTTGTCTCTTTGTCTGCGCTTCCAGCAAATATGCGTAATAAGCTGTTTTCATTAGGATTTATACCAAATACCTGCGTGAGTGTTGTGCGTGTAGCACCCTTAGGTGATCCGCTACAAGTACGAGTGCGTGGCTGCGACATTGCGCTAAGCCTTGCTATAGCAGAAAAAATTGAGGTTCATCAAGATGTATAACAGGCTATTTACTGTCGGTAACCCAAACAGTGGAAAAACCACGTTTTTTAATCAGCTGGCAGGTACGCGCCAAGCGGTGGGTAACTGGGATGGCGTAACAATTGAGAAAAAAACAGGCGTGGCGATTTTAGGCGCTTGTGAAATACAGCTTACAGATCTGCCAGGGGTCTATTCGCTCGAAACAGATGGCTCGATAAGCCAAGATGAACAAATTGCGGCAAGCGAGATCAATGCTAAGCAGTATGATTTGCTGCTCAACATCGTGGATGCAAGCACTCTTGAGCGAAGCCTATACCTTACGCTGCAGCTGCGTGAATTAGGGCGGCCGATGGTTGTGATCTTAAACAAAATTGATCAGGCGCATCAGCAAGGCTATCAAATTGATTTAGAAAAACTTTCTGCAAAATTAGGCTGCCCTGTGCTTGCTGTTTGCAGTAAATCGGCCGGATCGGTAAAAGCGCTTAAAAGCGAGCTTGCGCAGCTGATGAGCGCTGAAATTACCACTTCTGCATTAAACATTGAGTACGGCGCTGAGCTGGAAGAGGCGCTGACGGCGATTGCGCAATTTTCGCGTACGCCGCTTTCTAAAGGCGAATGTGTGCAGCTGCTGCTTGCCGACCAAAAATGGATGGACAATTCTCCTGCTTGGCAGGCGCGCTTAGCGCAGATCCGTAGCACAATTACAGAAAACGTTGACGTTGAGCTGCTGCTTGCTGAGCACCGCTATTCGCAAGTTGCTGATATTTATCGAGCATGCCACATCAATGTACAGCCGCTGTCGCGTAAATTGACGGATCTTATCGATAATATCGTGCTGCATAAAATTGCAGGTCTGCCCATCTTTTTGGTGGTCATGTATTTGATGTTCATGTTTTCCATTAATGTGGGCAGCGCGTTTATTGACTTTTTCGATATCGCGGTTGGCGCGCTTTTGGTGGATGCGCCAAATTACTGGTTGCAAGGCGTGCTGCCGGCGTGGCTTTTAACCCTGCTGGCGGACGGCTTTGGCGCGGGCATTCAAACTGTTGCGACCTTTATTCCGGTGATCAGCTGCTTATACCTATTTATGTCGCTGCTGGAAAGCTCAGGCTATATGGCTCGTGCGGCATTTTTGCTCGACAAGTTGATGCAGCGCATTGGGCTACCGGGTAAGGCGTTTGTACCACTGGTGCTTGGTTTTGGCTGTAACGTACCAGCGATCATGGCGACGCGGACCTTAGAGCAAGAGCGTGAGCGTCAGCTTGCTGCAGCAATGACCCCCTTTATGTCGTGCGGCGCGCGTTTACCGGTTTATGCATTATTTGCCGCAGCGCTTTTTCCACAAAGCGGGCAAAATGTGGTGTTTGCGCTTTATCTGTTTGGTATTGCCGCCGCGCTGTTTACCGGATTTGTGCTGCGTAATACGCTCTTTTTTGGCAAAAGCACACCGCTGATGATGACGCTGCCAAGTTATGAGCTGCCGCGTGCAAAAGACATTGCGTTTAAAACGTGGCATAAACTTAGCCGCTTTATTTTAGGCGCAGGTAAAACGATTGTACTTGTGATAACGCTGCTGAGTTTTTTCAACTCGTTAGGCAGTGACGGCTCGTTTGGCAACCAAAATACTTCAGACTCGCTGCTCTCTAAAGCGGCGCAATTTATCACGCCGGCTTTTAAACCTATTGGCATTAACGAAGACAATTGGCCAGCAACAGTTGGGATCATTACTGGTATTTTTGCTAAAGAAGCGGTCGTTGGCACGTTAAATAGCTTGTATCTTGCTAGTGAAGAAGAGGGCGAAGAAGCATTCTCGTTGCAAGCTAAGCTTTTAGAGGCGGTGCATACGGTTCCGGAAAATTTGCTGGGCATTAATTTAGCCGATCCGCTAGGTATTAGCGTGGGCGATCTCAGTGGCGAAAGCGTAGCTGAGGAGCAAGGGGTTGATCAGGCGCTGTTTGCGAACATTAGCAGCCATTTCACAACGGCAAGTGCGCTTGCTTATTTAGTGTTCATACTTCTTTATACGCCTTGTGTCGCGGCAATGGGGGCGTATGTGCGTGAATTTGGCCAACCTTTTGCGCTGTTTGTGGCCGGCTGGACTATGGTACTTGCTTATGTGGGCGCAACCCTGACTTATCAGCTGCAGATGCTTACCGTGACGCCGCTTTCGAGCACCTTGTGGTGTTTAGCCGTGATCGGCGTGCAGGCGCTAGTTATCTGGCTTTTAAAGCGCTCAACCATCAGCAAAAAAGTGTTTATGGCTTGTAATGTATGATGATTTTACAAGAGCTAAAAAATTTCATTAAAGCAAATCCTAACTGCACTCAAGCGCAGCTTGCAGCCCAATTTTCGCTCTCGCAAGATGGGATTGCCGCAATGCTTACGGTTTGGCAGCAGCGTGGCTTGTTACATGTTGTTGAAGAGGGTAAACAGCGCCGTTATCGTTGGATCGAGCCAAATGAAATTGGCATAGTTTCATTAAGTTAACCTAAACTGTGGTTAAGAAAAGGCAGCTCATCGGCTGCCTTTTTTTGTGCAAGAAAGACAGATTTTTCGCGCATTGAGTAGGGCGTTATTCGCCGTAGGCTACATTCTCTCTAGCGTGTTGATCCCTAACAAAGAAAGTCCCGTTTTGATTGTTTTTGCCGTGAGATCGGCTAATTGCAAGCGGCTTTCTTTGCTTGCAGCATCGGCGCTTAAAATTGGGCAGTTTTCGTAAAAACTTGAAAAAAGACCTGCTAAATCAAATAAGTAGCTACATAGCACGTGCGGAAGTGCATCATTTGCCACGGTTTGTAGCGCTTCTTCAAATTGCAAAAGCTGCATAGCAAGGCGTTTTTCGTGCGGCTCACTCAGTACGATCTCGCCTTGTAGCGTGCTGGGATCAAGCTGCACCTTATTGAAAATCGAGGCAATACGCGTGTAGGCGTATTGCAGGTAGGGGGCGGTATTGCCATCAAATGAGAGCATGAGATCCCTATCAAACACGTAGTCTGTGGTTCTGTGTTTAGAAAGATCGGCATACTTGATGGCGGCCATCGCGATGGTGGTTGCTATTTGTTTTTTCTCATCTTCAGCAAGAGTTGGATTTTTGGCTTCGATGATCGCTGCTGCGCGCAAATTGGCTTCATCGAGCAGATCGGCTAAGCG
>JBOFXO010000003.1:0-1655 GCA_051654185.1 Vibrionaceae bacterium
TCAGATCATGCTTGGCTACAAGCAACCTTTACTTTTTCTAAGCCTTAATAAATAAAAAAGCTGCACATAGCAGCTTTTTATTTGGCTAATATCAGGTGTTAATTGACTAAAGCCAGCTCAATTGGCTTTGAGCTCTCTGCGGCTAGAGCCGGCGTTTTAATTTGAGGTTGCGCTTGCTCGGCTTTGGCCGTGGCAATTTTTTGCGCAGATTGCGTTGCTTGATTAACATTGATCAGCAATTTTTTGCCAGGGATGATAACCGCTTGCGTGCCAAGATCATTCCAAGCCAGCAGATCTTGGTAGGAAACTTGGTACTTGCGCGCGATCCCCCACAAACTTTCGCCACTCGCGATGACGTGCTCGATGGCGTTACTTGCAACCACTTGTGCCTTGTTTGTCTCGTCTGTGGCTAGATGGGCACGCGATGTATCTTTAGATGGCGCTTTAAGCTGATCTTGAGGGTTGCTGTCCGCTTTTGCGATGGTCTCTACTTTTGCACTTGCTGGCGCCGCGTCGATGCTGGCAGTGGTCGCGGGGCTGGCGGGTGTCTGAGTGTTAAGCTCTGCGTCCGTTTTACTTTTTGCGTCAGCTGCCGGCGCGCTGGCATTAGCAACAACGTTGTCTGTTTTTTGTAAAGGAGTGGCTTTTTGGCTCTTGATGGCTGCGACAAGCTCAGCTTGCAATTCTGCTTTTAACTCTTCTTTTAGCTCTTCAATGAGCTTGGCTTTTAACTCGGCGCGAAGCTGCGCAGCTGCTATTTTTTTGTCTTCTAATGAAAGCGTGGTCACCGTTTTTGTTGCTTCATCTGTTACTAGAGCTGCTGCAGGTTGAGGCTGGCTGGTTTTAGCGACTGTGGTTTTTGCTTTTGTCGCGCTGTCATTTGATGCTTCTTTTACGATTTGCTCTGCTGAGCTTTGTGCTGGGGCTGCTGCTATTTTTTCTTGCGTCGGCAAGCTTGTTTCTACCGGGGAAGTGGCCGTTGCTGCCGCTTGCGCTGAATTTAAAGCGGTTTTTTGCGCTTCTTTTTGACTCTCTCTCGCAACTTTTTTTACAGCCTCAGCAGCAGCTGGCGCTTTGACTTCTTTTGTCTCGTTTATTGCTTGAGTTTTGTTATTGTTGCTCACCTTGCTGGTCACATTGTCAGCTGTTGCAGCTTGAACTGGCGCCGTCGCCGTGATTTCGCTCGTTTTTGGTTCGGCCGCCGTTTTTGTTTTTTCCAAAGATTTGACTGTGATAAGCGCAGGTTTAGCTTGTGGTGGCTCAGCAGTTGTTGCAACAGCCGCAGAGGCGTCATTTAATGTCGCTAGCATGGCTAAATTTTGCGGATTTGGCAGGATCAGCTCTTGGCCAATTTTGAGCTCTTGTGTTTTTAACGCATTGATCTTCATTAAAATATTAAGATTGACGTTATGGTTTTTAGCAATGCGATAAAGAGCATCCCCTGTTTTAACCTGATAACGCGTCACTTGCAGCTCTTTTTTATCGATCTTGGTAAAATTTTGCTTAAAATATTTTAATTTACTGATTGGTAACAATAAATGGTTTGCGCCATCGGGCGCGGTCGCCCAGCGGTTGTAGGCAGGATTAAGCTCTTGCAGGGTGCTAAGCGAGATCCCAGCAAGTTTTGCCGCCATCGCAAGCTCCATCTGTGTATT
>JBOFXO010000004.1:0-3849 GCA_051654185.1 Vibrionaceae bacterium
GGTGAGCCTTTTTCATTATATGCAGGCCCCGTTGTTGAACCAGCATAAACAATGGGTGTGCCAGTATAATTTGGAATATTGAGCGCTTGATAGTAGCCATTTCTAAGGCCAAATTCCGTTAATTTGATAAAGTCAGCGGCAGCCCTATCGTTGACTACCACATAAACTTGCGTTTCAACGCGAAACTGCGGGTTAATGATTGATTCAGATAAACAAGCGCCTAAGGTTGGGCCCGGCTTAACCTTTGCGGTTGAGTAAACGTAGTGCACTTCAATAGTGTCGCCCGATTGAATTTTGAAGTCATTTTTAAATGGGGCCAGCTCTTGTTTACTAAGCTTTTTGCTGTATTTATACCCTTTGCCGTCACCGGCATACTCTGTAAATTCCCCGCCCTTATGCTCGGCATTCTTGTGAAAATGAATATTACACAGGTTCATTTGTGAAGAGGGAGGAGCGATGGAAAAGTGACGCTGATTTTTTCCATTAAGATCGTCTATATCGCGTGGGGATTGCGGGCCAAAACCTTGGTCTATCGTGTTTTTAGCAAGCGCCTCTCGTTGCAGCTGAAGCTTGTTATCAAGCGAGGTTTTTGCAATAGCAAAAGATGTAAAGCAGGCAAGAAAAACAGATGTAGCAAGCAAGTGTTTTTTCATGAGGAAATCCTTTTTACATTATTTACACAACATTGACATAGAAGGCAAAGTCCTTGGAAAATATTCACGCTACGCGTTTTTGAGAAGCTCAGCTAACAAGCAGCTTCAAACAAAAAACAGAGCAGCGCTTCGGCCATTCACCCCAACGTGGATTGCATTAAACGATTCCGATAATAATTTTTTACACGCAAAAATCATGTGAATTTATGTGAAATTAAAGGGAGTGTATATGTGTGGCTGCTGTGTTTGTAGCCCGTATTTATTGACTTAAGGCCTGTTTTTATATGTGGATCAACAAGGTTGCGCAAAACACAGCTGTATCTAAAAAATGCGGGGGTCGTCAAATTTTAGACTTAAATGGGCTAAAAAGAACTTTTTATTCATCTTCATCATCTAGCGCAAGCGTTAACGTCGGGATCAGCTGATCAAAAACGCTTTGTAGCTCATCGCGATTTGCTAGCAGATCTTGCAATGTGTAGCTGTCCATCACGGCTAAAAATGCCTCGATGGCCTTTTTTAGCGCATTTTTAAGCAGGCAAGCTGAAACAATATGACAGGCTGGCGAGCTGCAATCTATTCCATCAAGATTGTTTTCTAGCGCCCTGATCACTTGCCCGATATTGATAGAAGCAGGATCGCGAGTCATGCGAATGCCGCCATTTTTTCCGCGCTGCGCTTGCAAATAGCCAAGCTTTACCAGCTGATTGATCACTTTCACCATGTGATTGCGCGACACGCCATACAAGGCAGATACCTTGGCAACGCTCGACAACTCCCCTTGCGGCAAAGTGGCTAAATAGAGCAAAGCTCTTAATCCAAAATCTGTGTAACTAGTTAGTCTCATACAGTCTGATCAGGTAATGAAAAAAGGAGTATTGATCAAAATCAAATAAACATCTAGGATGTCACTTATTAAATAGCATTTCAGATGTCAATTATAAAGAGGTCATCCATGTTAGATCAAACTACCATCGCAGTCATCAAAAGTACCATTCCTCTACTTGAATCGGCAGGTCCTGCATTGACCAAGCATTTTTACGAGCGGATGTTTAAGCACAATCCTGAGCTTAAAGACGTATTCAACCTCGCCCACCAACACAGCGGCGGCCAGCCGATAGCGCTGTTTAACGCTGTTGCAGCTTACGCGAAAAATGTCGACAATCTAGGCGCTCTCGCAGGCGCGGTTGAGCGCATCGCACACAAACATACCGGCTTTTTGATCCAGCCTGAGCAATACGACATTGTTGGCGGACATCTGTTAGCAACGCTCAAAGAGCTTGGCGGCAGCGCCGTTACTGACGAAGTGCTTGATGCGTGGGGCAAAGCCTATGGCGTGCTAGCAGGCATTTTTATTGGTCGCGAAAAGCAGATCTATCAAGAGCGCGCAAGCCAAAACGGCGGCTGGCAAGGTACCCGCAGCTTTATCATTAAAGAAAAGCGTGTCGAAAGTGATCTTATCACCTCTTTCTTGCTGACGCCAGAAGATGGCAAGCCTGTGCTACTCTTTGAACCAGGTCAATACCTTAGTGTCAAACTCGTTCACCCTAAACTCGAATTTCAAGAGATCCGCCAATATTCTCTTTCCGATGCGCCAAATGGCCGCGACTATCGGATCAGCGTCAAACGTGAGCCACAAGGCCAAGTTTCCAACTTACTGCACGATAACCTGCAAGTCGGCGACAAGATCGAAGCAATGCCTCCGACGGGCGACTTCTTCTTAAAAGCCGACGATAAAACGCCGGTAGTGCTACTTTCTGCAGGTGTAGGTGTAACGCCGGTAATGAGCATGCTCAATCAGCTGCTAAACCGCGGCCATAAAGCTGCGATCAGCTGGCTGCACGCCTGTGAGCAAGGGCGCGTACACGCTTTTCGCGAAGATATTCAACGCAAGTCAAGTCAAAATCAAAATCTCGTCAGCAAAGTGTGGTATCGCCAGCCTGAAGCTTGTGATGTGCAAGGCAAAGACCATGACTTTACCGGCACGATGACGCTAACAGCAGTAAAAGAGCACATCACGCCACAAGCCCATTATTACTTCTGTGGCCCAGTCGGCTTTATGCAGGAAATCAAGCGTCAACTGATTGAACTAGGCGTGCCCGCAGGACAGCTTCATTACGAAGTGTTTGGTCCTCACCAAGACTTTTAAGTTACCTGTTAATTGCAAGCCTCTCGCCTAAAGTTACGGCAAGAGTTAGCCCCACACTTAGCCGTTAGTGGGGCTTTTACTTTTGAGCCGGTGGCGGATGGTTTGTTTTATAATTTATGCAAGCTCGTTTACCACCCAACCTTCAAACTTCAAAGCGCTTTAATGCTTGCCTAGCCGATCACAGCATGCCCATTTTCTTAACAGCCGTAAGCCAGTCGTTAAATTCACGTAATAACTTGTCATAAAGTGCTTCGTCAGAAAGCGAGCGAAAATCATCGATAGGGAAGAAATCAGTGTTATCGACTAAGCGATCTTTGACATCATCAAGTTTTTCAAGGATGCCGTAGTTGCGTCCGCTCAACCCAACAAATTTCCAAAATATTGGGTAATTAGCCGATTTTTTGATCAACTCCTTGATTGCTTTGGTTTTACTTATCCCACCATCAGTAATGAATACAACAAACACCGGCTCTTTGCTCTCTTTAAAGGTGTTGATGATATCTTCAATAACAGGTGGCTCATTATTCGTGCCGCCAAGAGTAGGCAGCTGCTCGAACAGACCGCGTTGCCCCTCTGATTGAATTTTACTGATGTAGCCCTTTAAATTAGCAAGCGAAACATCGTGGTATTTTTTATGGCGCTCAGCAAAACCCCATACATCCATCTGGCCGTCATCATCAAATTGCGCAGAAAGCACAGCAATACGCTCTAACACAGCTTGCACATTGCCGCCTTTAAACTGCTGCTTCATCGAGCCCGATGCATCAAGCACAAAGGCAACTTTAGCTTTGACCGTTTCTAATTTATGTTTTTCTAGGCTGATCCGAATGGGTTTTGCAAGATCAACAAGGTAAGGCGCTTGATTAGCCAGCTGTTTTTCCAAGCTAATGCCTTTTATAGGAGGATTAACAACAACCTCAACAGGAGCAGGCTCTGCTGCAGGTACTTCATCATCGACATCCACACCGTAGTGTGTCGCAAGAGGCACTAATCCACCATTAAATCCCTGTCCTAACCCTTTAAATTTCCAAATACCGTTATGGCGATACA
>JBOFXO010000005.1:0-1538 GCA_051654185.1 Vibrionaceae bacterium
GCTTCAAATAGCTTGTGCTTAACTTATTTACCATTCATGTGATGATTTTTTTATGACTTTAATGACTGTTATTGAACATTCGCGTATTGAGCAATCAGATAAACATACGCTCGAAAATCTGTGGCAAACCTATGAAAAAAAACAAATAAGGAATAAACGTTATCAAGCTAAATTAGATGGCTTTTATGATGAATTCACAGCGCAAATGCGGGAAAAAGAGCAAGAGATGTGTGACGCCATGGTGCAATGGGTGCGCCATTTATTTACCTTTATAACGCGTAAATCGATTAAAGGCTCCCAGCGAGAGATGCTGTATGACTGGATCCAAGAAGATTTAGCCGCGATTGAAGCAAATCCTTTTAATCATATCAATACCAGTGAGCTGAGGGATGAGTTTAATAATCAAATAGATGCTTACCAGAAAAAATTACCTCAGCAAACCGCCGATCACAGCGAACTTGAGCTATTTCGTCAAGAAGTAGAGCGCATCTCGGGCATACGCCTAGACCTTGACGATGAGGCCTTGAATAAATTATGTGATGATCCAGAGCAATTTGAGGCATATTTTGAGCAGCTGTTACGTGAGCAAATGAATGAGGCTTTTACTGAAGAAAACCCATTTAACTTCGATGACACAGATTTTGCTGACAGCGATTTTGAAGATTCGTGGGATGACGCTGAAGATGAGTTTTACTGGCAAGCGCCCCCTCAACCAGAGCAAGCATTAAGTATTGAGTTATTTAACGATAAAAGCATAACGAAATTGTACCGGCAGTTAGCCAATCAATTTCATCCCGATAAAGAGGCAGATCCTGCGCAAAAGACCATCAAAAAAGAACTGATGCAGCGCTTGTCTAAAGCTAAAAAAAGCAAAGATAGCATCGCCTTACTCATGCTTGCTATCGAATATTTGCCTAAATACAAGCTTGATGCCGATGAAAAAATGCTCAAAGGCATTGAAGCGGCTTTGCAAGTTAAAATTAATTTATTAAACCAAGAATACCAAGCCATGAGCGGTGGCCGCGACATTAAATCAGAAATCTGGCAGCGCTTTGGCCGCGGGTCAAAAACATCTCGCGCAAAAGGCTTAGTTGAATATGCTGATAAATTGGCCATTGAAAGGCGAGAAATCCTAGAAAAATGCCATAAGATCAAAACAGTCAAAGAGATCCAGCAAGAGCTAGCTGTGCGCCAACGAGAGATGCTCTTTTCTTTTTCTTTTGATTTTTCGACCTTTGATGCCCAAAAATTTGCTAAAGAATGGCAATAACCAAATAGACTTTTTGCGTTTTAAGAAATGTGAGTTTGGCAGCTTGTGCCGGTTGATCTTCTGCAATAACTGCGCAAGCCTGCTAAGCCATAAATAGCCCCTGACCATACCGCTGTTCGTAACGGTGCAAAACAAGCCCTTGCGCTGGAGTAGATAAGGCAATGCAACCAACAAATACAACTGCTTCCCCTGACTTATTTACCCAAACGCAGCTAAGTGATCTTCTTGCTGGGCGCATTGGTGATAGGGTTTATGGCAATCTACAAAA
>JBOFXO010000006.1:0-5806 GCA_051654185.1 Vibrionaceae bacterium
ATGATGAAATACCGGTTGAGCAGAGATCATCACAAATAAAAAATGAAATTCCGCTTCCAGAGAATTCGCGCTTTCATAAAATGCTGCAAAGAATGCGCAATATGAGTGTTTCGTAATGTGAAATTAATTTTGTTTATTGCCTAGTGCTCAACCTTGCCGCCATAAGGCGGCTAATTTTGATATTCACATTCATTTTTTGTATGATGGATCAGCGGATCAGCTCAGAAATTATCAAAAAAGCAGCACTAGTAACAATCGCTGCGAAAATGGTGATAACAAGCCATTTTTGAAATTTTTCATTCGTGTGGTAGCGAGTCCATGCAAACGCCAACGCTATCAATAAAGCTATTGCAATTAATCTCACCATATTTTTTGCCTCCTAGCACGCTTAGCTTATAACACTTATTGGCAATGCAACGTCAGAAAAAATGGTTATTAAATAATTTGAGTAATAATGCTCTCTTAATTTTTTGGCTTTATAGGTGACATCCCATTTTGTTTTAGCTAATATTATCTGTACCGCATATCGTTTTGTTAAAAACGATTGTTCCGTTGAAGACTGCAGGAGAGTGGTTATTAGCTAGATTTCAGTATCTGAGCCAAATAACCTACCGAAGAAGTAAATCTTTCAGGTGCATTATTCTTAACTTTTTTAAGTAAAGAATAAGCGAGGACTGTAGTTGGAGGAACCTCTGGAGAGAACCGTTTGATCGGTCGCCGAAGGAGCAAGCTTTGCGCATAGGCAAAGTGAAACTCTCAGGCAAAAGGACAGAGGAGTGAAAGGCCAATTTTTTAGTGAGCCCATCCGTGCTCCGCTGTGCATTTTTGCATCCTTTCTCTCTTCTCCTTATGTTTGTTTTTTTAAGGGGAAACAATGAATAATCTGCAATCATTTCTGCAAACAGTTGATAGCCTCATCTGGGGTCCTCCACTTTTACTTCTTTTGGTTGGTACTGGTGTTTATTTCACTTTCCGCTTAGGTTTACTGCAATTTCGCCATCTTCCCACTGCGCTTGCGATGGTATTTGTTCGCGAAAAATCTTCAGACAAACAAGGTGATGTCTCAAGTTTTGCCGCTTTATGTACTGCTCTTTCTGCAACCATTGGTACCGGCAACATTGTTGGTGTTGCTACCGCGATTAAATTAGGCGGCCCAGGTGCACTTTTTTGGATGTGGTTAGCAGCCTTGTTTGGTATGGCAACAAAATACGCCGAATGTTTACTCGCCGTGAAATATCGCCAAGTTGACAGTAAAGGACAAATGGTAGGCGGTCCGATGTATTACTTGCGCGATGGCGTAGGTTCAAAAACATTAGCAGTATTGTTTGCCGTATTTGCAGTTGGTGTTGCTTGCTTTGGTATTGGTACCTTCCCACAGGTAAATGCTATTTTGGATGCCGCGCAAATTTCGTTTAATGTGCCGCGCGAAGCTTCTGCAATTGTACTTACTGTACTTGTCGCTGTTGTTACTATTGGTGGTATTCAATCGATTGCTAAAGTTGCAGGAAAAATAGTTCCTGGAATGGCTTTATTTTATATTGCAGCTTGTTTAAGCGTGATTGTAACTAATGCAGATAAATTGGCTGACGCTGTAGAATTGGTGCTGGTATCAGCCTTTACTCCAACAGCGGCAACAGGTGGTTTTTTAGGGGCTAGCATAATGCTTGCGATCCAATCTGGTATTGCGCGTGGCGTGTTCTCTAATGAATCGGGCTTAGGCAGTGCTCCTATGGCAGCGGCTGCGGCTAAAACAGATTCTTGTGTTGAGCAAGGCCTGATCTCTATGACAGGAACTTTCTTTGACACTATCATTATCTGCACCATGACTGGCTTAGCGCTCATCTTAACGGGAGCTTGGCAAGGCGATCTGTCTGGCGCTGCCATGACGACCTATGCTTTTGCTACAGGATTAAGTGCACAAACCATCGGTCCAATGCTAGTTTCAATTGGCCTCATGTTCTTTGCATTTACCACGATTTTAGGTTGGAACTACTACGGCGAGCGCTGCATGGTGTTCTTATTTGGCACCAAGGCGGTATTACCTTATAAAGTTGTTTTTATTGGGCTTATTGCTTCCGGCGCATTTTTGCATCTCGACTTGATCTGGCTTATTGCCGATATTGTGAATGGTTTAATGGCTGTTCCTAATCTGATCGGTCTTGTTGCCTTGCGCCATGTGGTGATTGAAGAAACAAAACAATATTTTGCGGCGCGTTATCAATGTGATGAGGCAAAAGCGCAAATTTAATCGTTAAAACCCACATTGTGTAGAGAAAAAGCGCCTTAATGGCGCTTTTTCTATGCCTTGTACAACACAGGTTATGTAGGACAGTTGTTACGTTAAATCTATTATTTATCAAATAAATAGATAGAATACGCCGGCCAGTATACGCATATACGTAACAACGAGGACTCCGTTATGAGCACAACCCCTAAGTTGAGTGCAGCAGCGCTCATCATTCTACTTTGCGGCTGTAACCCAAATGAAGCTCAATCTCCCAGCGATATTCAGCTGCGCCTGATTGAAACCTCCGATATTCATTCTAATCTTTTAGGTTTTGACTACTACAAGAATAAAGCCATCAATACCCATGGGCTTTCACGCACTGCCATTTTGATCCAAAAGGCACGCGAAGAGAACGGCAATACGATTTTGGTGGATAACGGTGATCTTATCCAAGGCTCACCGCTGGCCGATTATGTTTACGAAAAACACCTTAAAGGCGAGTGGCCAAGCACGCAAATACACCCTGCTATCAAAGCACTTAATTCGTTAAAATACGACGTAGGAAATCTTGGTAACCATGAATTTAACTATGGTTTGGATTTTTTAGCGACGGCGTTGCAACAGGCTAATTTTCCTTATGTTAACGCTAATATCTTCGAGCCGGATGCGTTTAAACGTGATGAAAATGGCACAATTGACTGGAGTAAGCAAAAATTCACACCTTATGTGATCATTGAGCGGCAAGTTAAAGATGAAAAAGGCGCATTGCATACCATTAAAGTGGGCGTGCTTGGCTTAACGCCGCCACAGATCATGCAATGGGATAAGCGTAATTTAGAAGGTAAAGTGGTTGCGGCTGACATGGTGGAAACCGCTCAACACTATGTACCGGAGATCAAGCAAAAAGGCGCTGATGTTGTGGTTGTCGTGGCACATACTGGCATTATTGGCGGTGAGCATCAACCGATGATGGAAAATGCCGCGCTGCCTTTAGCAAGAGTACCAGGCATTGACGCGCTGCTGCTTGGCCACGCACATAAAACATTCCCCGGCAGTTACCCGAACATTGCTGATGTGGATAATGAAAAAGGAACGCTCGCTGGCGTGCCAACGGTCATGCCTGGCGTGTGGGGCAATCATCTTGGTGTGGTTGATTTGAAATTATCGTGGCGTGATGGGCGCTGGCAAGTGGTTTCTGGCCGCTCAGAGCTTCGCGAAATTGATAGCAGCCCAAGTAGCATTGAAGATCAATCTGTTGTGATTGCGACCAAGGAAGTGCATGAACACGCCAATGCTTGGCTAAATGAACGCTTAAGCGTGATCAGCTCGCCGATTCACAGCTTCTTTGCGCTAGTGCAAGATGATCCCTCTATTGAGCTTATCAACGACGCACAACGATGGTACGCAGAAAATCTGCAAAAAGATGGCGTGTTGGCCAAGCCGTGGCCGGTTCTTTCTGCGGCAGCCCCCTTCCGTGGTGGGCGCAATGGTTTTGCAGATTTCACTTATGTGCCAAAAGGCGACATTTCGCTGCGTAATGTGGCTGATCTGTATGTGTTTTCAAATACATTGCAAGTGGTGGAGATCAATGGCGCTACGCTAAAAGAGTGGCTTGAGATGAGCGCGGCCATGTTCAATCAGATTGATACGAAAAACACACAACCGCAGTGGCTGATCAGCAACAGTTTTGCTCCTTATAATTTCGATATGATCGATGGTGTTAATTACCAAATTGATATTACAAAACCTGCGCGCTACAACGAGAAAGGCGAGTTGATCAGCGAAGAGCATCGGATCAAGGAGTTAAGCTTCAATGGTCATCCGGTTGCCCCTGAGCAGATGTTTTATGTGGTAACCAACAACTACCGTGCTAGTGGTGGTGGCAGTTTTCCTGGGATCAATAAATCTGTAATTGCACATGAAGATGCGCTAGAAAACCGTGAAGTGCTGACGCAGTATTTAAGAATGCGCGCCGAGCGTTTTCCCCAAGCTTTTGAGCCTAAAGCCGACAATAATTGGCAATTTAGCGCGCTACCCAATACGTTGCAGTTGCGTTTTTATGGCTCGCCGCTCAATGCTGCTAAAGAGCTGATGGGGAATAAATTTAGTCACATCGAAACGCTGCCTGACAATAGCGAAATACGTCCAGGATTTGCTGTTTATCAGCTTAATCTTGCGCAGTAATTGCATTTCACTGCTTTTTTGTATAAATCCTCCGCTGCGGCGGGGGATTTTTTGTTGCCCGCATTAAAGCCGGCTGTAGCTAAAGGAAAAACAATGCCTATTCCTCGTAAAATTACTTTTTTTGAGTTTCTCACGCCATTGGTCGCGTCAGGCGCTAAAACCATCACTATTCGTGATAAGGCAGAAAGCCACTACCAGCCAGGCTCTCGGGTTGAGGTGTTTACGCTAGAAACGGATCGAAAGGTGTGTGAAATCGACATCATTTCGGTCGAGCCGCTCAAATTTAATGAAATTAATGAGTTTCATGCCCAACAGGAAGCTCTTGAATTGCCTAGGTTAAAGGCGTTGATCAAAGAGGTTTATCCTAACACCGAGGAGCTGTTTATGATCACTTATCAATTAGCACGGTGATTGTCGACGAGTGAGTTGTTATCTTGCGCAAAAATGGGCGGATATTCTTAACTTACGGTAATTATCAAGTTAAGTTAGCCATAGGGTAACGCTTGCAGCCAAAATAGCCATGGCTGCGGCTGTTAGGCTTATTAAAGAGAGACGGCGCGCTTGTGAAATGGCGGATTGAAGCTGCAAATCGAGAGTGGTTTCTATTTCTTGTTTTACTGTAAGAGCAATAGTTTTGGCATTTTCTTCTGTAGCTGCCGTCATCACTTCTTTGCTAGCAATTAAAGCGGCATTAAGCGTTCTATCTGCTTTGTTTTTTGCGTCATGGCTCCATTTATGCGCAATTTCTTCAAGCTCACTTTTAAATGTATCAAAATGAGCCTTTTGCGCTGCTGCATTTTCTTGGATTAATCGTTCGTTAAGCGTATGTAAAATCATGATTGGATCATCGCGGCTCACGGTAATGCCATGTTTAAGTGCGATTTCTTTTACCATTTCATTAAGCTTGTCACTCATCACAACACCATAGCGTTATCAAGTAATCTAAATAATTGATCGCGAATAATTTTTAGGCGTTGCCGAGTCATGATAGTCAGAGTGCTTTGTGCTAAAGCCTCGGCAAATGTTTGATGATTTTTAAGCATTTTTGCAAAATCTTCCCCATAGGTTTCATTTTTTAGCTTAGGTAACGCAATAATGGCCGAGATACGCTCTTGGTGGGTAGTGTAAGCCTTTATTTGCTCAAAAGGTTTGCCGTGCAGTTCAATGCTGCCCCAAAAGGGGTTAAGCCATACCACGAAAAGAGAGTCTGTGGGAAATTGGCTTATAAGCTGTGAAAAGCCGTTCATGGTATCTAGCAAAGCTTGGCCACCGGTAATAACAGTGTGAAGCACAAGCTCGTGCCCCATTTCTTTTAGTAAGGCCGGAATTTGATTAGAGAGCAGGTAATATGACAGCGGAATAAAAGAGCTGGCACCGTTGTCGATGATCACATCA
>JBOFXO010000007.1:0-9477 GCA_051654185.1 Vibrionaceae bacterium
GATATCGCGGTGCTAGTTGATGAGAAAGTTTATGCAGATCATGTGGTTAAAGCTTGTTTGCAAACAAAAAATGCTTTGATCACCGATGCAAAACTGTTTGATCTCTATGCAGGAAGCAACATTGAAGCGGGCAAGAAAAGTTTAGCGATTGCACTAAGCCTGCAATCAAATGAACGCACGCTAGAAGAAGAAGAGATCACACAAGCTGTTGATAATGTTGTTCAACATTTGCAGGCAACATTTAGCGCAGTATTGCGTGATTAATAAATAACAACGGGAAGTAGCTAACAGGCTACTTCCTGCATTTTATTACTTTTTTAAATTAAACAATGCACTATACGAGCATTACTCAAATAAACCACAAAAAATTCTAAAAAGTTTCTCTTTATTTAACCTATTGTTTTTTTAAAAACCCATTAAATTTAAATCATGCAAATAAAGCACAACGCATCTATTTATCAAATAGTTATTGCAGATAATTAGTTGTTTGCTCTTTAATTAGCCCAACAAAAAAACAGCAATCCCTTCTTGTTTATTGCCGCAAATTTAAATGTAAATTAATAATTTGACTGTTTTTTCTTGTCGTTGTTACACTATTCTTAATAGCAGGATAGAAAAAAGTTAGCGTAAATCAGTCAGTTGAAATACAATATTGCATAAGTTGCTGTGAATATTTGAATTAGTGTAATAACCGCTAATTAACTCATTTAACAGCTTGTTGGTGATAAACTTTTATCATTATTATTAACAATATCTTGAGGGAATGACCTATGGCACTCACCAAGGCCGATTTGGCTGAGACCCTGTCTGAAGTAGTTGGATTGAACAAACGGGATGCCAAGGAAATTGTCGAAACGTTTTTTGAAGAAATACGCAAAGCGCTGGAAAGTGGCGAAGAGATAAAACTGTCCGGTTTTGGTAATTTTTATCTCCGAGATAAAAATCAGAGGCCTGGTAGAAATCCTAAAACAGGCGAAGATATTCCCATTTCAGCAAGAAGAGTCGTGACTTTTCATCCTGGGCAAAAATTAAAAGCACGTGTTGAGTATTGTAAAAATAATAATTAGTTACAATAAAAATCAACTTGTGGCATCCTTCTTAGGATGCCACTTGCTTTAACTGTGTTTGGCAAATAATAAACTTTTTTATTATTTTATTGTTTGCCTAAAACAGTTCCCTATTTTGATAGAAACGTTTTGATGCTTTCATTCTAGAACTCGTAACAGCCTACCATTCTCTATAAATAATTTTATCCCGCATTAATGTTTGATTATTTATTTTAAGATTAATTTAGCCCGCCAATTAATATCAAAGTTAGTTAAAAAATTAGCCATTGGGCGCTAACTAAATATTATTTTTCCTAAAATCACCGCACGGTTTCATGCTTGCATGTCATATTACCTACAAAATAAAACCTAATACCTAGCAAAATAGTCCTTTTGCGGCGCGCAGCACAAACAATAAAGCAAAAGTAAATGGTGTATTCTTAATTTTTTGCCATTATCAATTAAGAGATGATCAAGTTTTATGGCCTATTTATGAATAGAGTGCGGACATTACCAAATCAGCGCAGCAAGATTTTCAAAGACCGTTTTGAAAGGTGGCCACAGCTTTTTAAACTGTTAGTGACTTGCAGCTATTTTTTCCCTGTATTCATTGAAATTTTACCCTATTATTCTGCTTGGCAGCCGCCATCAAAATTTTTATTTCCCACACTGTTTATCATTGCATCAGTTTTGATAATATTTTTTGGGATAAAAATTAATCAAGCAGCGAAAAGGGTGTGGCATAAAAATTACCGCATCACTTTTGCCATACAGTTAGCAATAATTCCGCTGCTTATTTTAGGTATGCAAATTTATTCTTATTAAAACTTTTTGCGAAATATTTTCTCAAAAAGTTTTAATATTACCTGAATAAATTAAAGCTATTTTTGCGCCATTGCGAGCTGCCACTCTTTTGGCTGCGAGCGGATCCAATAAAGACGTTTTCCAAGCAAAACAGCAGCAACAGTCAAACCAATAATGATCCCAATCCAAAAGCCATAAACGCCCATTGGCTCAACCAACCAGTCCGTTAAGCCCAGAATGTAACCAGCCGGCACACCTAAAATCCAATAGGAAAAGAAGGTTCGTTTGAAAATGGCCGTCATGTCTTTATAGCCCCGCAAGGCTCCTGCTGCTGCAACCTGCACCGCATCCATACACTGATAAATAGCTGAAATTAAAATTAAATTTGCTGCAAGTATCACAACTGCCGGATCATCGTTATAGAGCGAAATGATAAAATCGCGAAACACGACACTCAGTAGCGCTGTGATCAGCGATGCACAAAGCGCAATCATGATCCCAAGCTTTACGGTTTGCGCGGCCCCTTCAACCGATTTTTGCCCAAGCTGATAACTGACACGGATACTCAGCGCGGTCGCAAAACTCATCGGCAACATGAAAACCATGGACGAAAAATTAATAGCGATCTGGTGCGATGCAACAACCACTGCGCCAAGAGGAGCGATCAACAGCGCAATTCCCGCAAACATGGTCACTTCAAAAAAAAGTGCCGCTGCAACCGGTAAACCGAGCTTGTAAATGCGCCATAAAAACTTAGCCGAAGGCGCAGCAAAATGAGAAAAAGCATGCACGTAGCGCAATTTCTTATTAAGCAACACATAAACAAACATCGACAATAACATCAGCCAGTAGACCAATGTAGTTGCAACGCCGCAGCCCACACCACCTAGCGCTGGAGCGCCAAATTTGCCATAAACAAAAACCCAATTCAGTGGCACATTCGCAGCAAGCCCGATAAAACCAATCACCATTGCAGGAACCGTGAGCGATAAGCCTTCTGCTAAATTACGCAGCACTTGAAATAACAGCACCGCCGGCACAGCTAAAACCACTGCGCGCAAGTAACCTATTGTTTTTTCACGCAGCGCAGGCTCAAGCTCCATCATGTTCAAAATAAGATCAGAATGGTAAAGAATAAGACCGATGGGACCTGCGAGCAGCAAAGCAAGGTAAACGCCTTGCTGGATCTGCATCGGTACTTTTTCTTGCCGCCCCGAGCCATGCAGCTGTGAAATAATAGGTACCATGGCCATTAAAATGCCAATACCAAATAAAATAGCGGGAAACCAGACACTTGATGCAACAGCAACCGCTGCCATATCGGTCGTACTCACGCCACCGGCCATTACCGTGTCCACAAATCCCATGCTTGTTTGCGCAAGCTGCGCGATCAAAACAGGAATTGCCAATTTAATTATCGACTTAATTTCGCGACGACTCTCTAGCACAAATACTCCAAGATCATTACATCAATTTTAGCCAGCGGCTATTCATGCTAACCATACAGCAAAAAACGCTGCCAAACAGCGTTAAACATTTTCTATCTGTGGTTAAGCGGCGTTAATAGCTCGGAAAGTCATTGGCAATAAATGGGTTATGACGACGCTCATGGCCAAAAGTGGATGTCGGACCGTGCCCTGGAATAAAAGTGACATCATCGCCGAGTGGTAACAATTTATCCTTGATTGACGAGATCAAGGTGGCATGATCCCCTTTTGGAAAATCAGTGCGGCCGATCCCGCCATTAAATAGCACATCGCCCACCCAAGCTAATCGGGCAAGCCGGCTAAAAAAGACCACATGCCCCGGAGTGTGCCCTGGTGTATGGATCACTTGCAGCGCCTGCTCACCAACCATGATCACAGCCCCCTCTTGCAGCCAGTTAGTCGGCGCAAAGGCTTCAATACGCGGCATGCCAAACATCGTGCTTTGCATCGGCAACCCTTGCAGCCAAAATTCATCTTGCTGCTGCGGGCCGGTGATGGACAAATCATATTTTTTTGCCAGTTCAACTGCAGCGCCAACATGATCTAAGTGGCCATGCGTTAACAAAATATGCTGCACGCTAACTTTAAGTTTTGCCACTTGCTCTGCGATCAACTGCGGGTCACCACCGGGATCAATAATTGCCGCCATCTTGCTTTTATTACACCAAACGATAGAGCAATTTTGCATAAAACTGGTTACCGGCACAATTTTGTAGGACAAAGCGCTGCTACCATGCATTTTTTCAACTTGAGCTTGATTTTCGGACACTGTATTCATCATTTACCACTGCTTATTTTTATTAAGGGTGCCATTTTAACGTGCAATTAAAAAGTTTGACTAAAAATCAGTTATAAAAAATGCAGCAAATTATTGCCGCATTTTTTTCACGCAAGTGATCACAGACTGGTAACAGTCTCTTTTTCCTGCTCGAGGTTTAATCGCCAAATTTGCGGGCCAATTTGATGAATGTTATTGCCTTGCGGATCAACTGCTACGGTCACCGGCATATCTTGCACGTCAAACTCGTAGATAGCCTCCATTCCAAGATCGGCAAATGCAACCACGCGTGCTTTTTTGATAGCCTTAGACACTAAATAAGCTGCGCCGCCCACTGCGATAAGATAAACACCTTTGTGCTCTTTAATCGAATTAACCGTTTTTTGGCCGCGCTCCGCTTTGCCAATCATGCCAATAATGCCAGCCTTGCCTAGCATCATTTCGGTGTATTTATCCATGCGCGTCGACGTTGTTGGACCTGCAGGACCCACAGCTTCCTCACGCACCGCATCAACGGGGCCAACATAGTAAATAAAGCGATTAGTGAAATCAACGCCGTCAGGATAACCAAGCCCTTGCTGTAAACGCTCTTGAATGCGCCGGTGCGCCGCGTCCCGTCCCGTTAAAATTTTTCCACAAAGCAGCAAGGTTTCGCCGGCTTTCCAATCAGCAATATCTTCTTTTTTCAAGGTATTAAGATCAACGCGGCGCATGCTGTCATTGACTTGCCAATCCGCTTTTGGCCACATATTAAGATCAGGTGCGGTGAACTGCGCGGCGCCTTCACCGTTTAAGGTGAACGAAATATGGCGCGTAGCAGCGCAGTTAGGGATCAGGCAAATTGGCTTTGATACCGCGTGGGTTGGCGCTGTTTTGATCTTCACATCCAAAACCGTTGTCACACCGCCAAGCCCCTGTGCGCCAATCCCTAGGCTATTAATACGCTTATAAATTTCAATACGCAGCGCCTCGATATTATTCGACGGCCCACGCTCTAAAAGCTGTGGCATATCAATGCTTTCAATCAGCGCTTCTTTAGCCAGCAGCGGCGCTTTTTCAGCAGTACCGCCAATACCTATGCCTAAAATGCCTGGCGGACACCAGCCTGCGCCCATACCTGCCACCATCTCTTCAACCCAAGCTGCGACATCATCTGATGGGTTAAGCATCGCCATCTTAGCTTTATTTTCTGAGCCGCCGCCTTTTGCCGCTAGCGAAAAGCGCACCGTATTGCCAGGTACCATGGTTATGTGCAATACAGATGGCGTATTATCCTTTGTGTTTTTTCGCTCACCGATCGGATCGGTGACAATTGATGCACGCAGCGGGTTATCGGGATCGGTATAAGCACGGCGCACCCCTTCATCAACCAACTCTTGCAGCGTTTTATCGCCTTCCCAGCGCACATCCATGCCGACTTGGGCAAAACAGGTCACGATCCCCGTGTCTTGACAAAGCGGGCGCTTACCGATGGCTGACATGCGCGAGTTAGTTAAGATCTGCGCTAAAGCGTCTTTTGCGGCCGGATTTTTTTCTTTTTCATAGGCTTGATGCAGCGCCTGCACAAAATCGACCGGATGGTAATAAGAGATAAACTGCAGCGCGTCAGCAACGCTATTAATCACATCTTGATTGTGGATCATTGTCATAACAGCCTCACTCAAATTTATGTAATAGATGAAACAGGCACTGAAAACAAAGCGTTCAAAAAAGCATCATTGATTTTGCATTTTCTGCGCATGTTACGCGGTAAAATAACTTTTCGACAAATACCTAAAAAGAGCATCTTACGGTACTCTATGGCCAGCCTTGTAACCTTAACATTGAATTGGTGCGAATAAAAAAATGTGTCTGCCTCTTACGCTGCAAAAAATAAAATATTCAGCAGATCTCACTGAAATTTTTCATCGGCTTAAGGATATGCCTTGGGCGATGCTGCTGCATTCAAGCTCTACTTCGCATCCTGATAGCCGCTTTGACATCCTCACCGCCGATCCTATCGCAACATTTTGTAGCCAAAATGGCGTCAATACCATTGAGCTTGGCACACACAAAATCGAAAACCGCAACGAGTGTTTTAGCGAGCTTGAATATTGGATAAATAAATTATTGCCATCAACGCCAGCTGCCATTGATCTGCCATTTTGCGGCGGAGCGGTCGGTCATTTTAGCTATGATCTGGCGCGGCAAATAGAAAAGCTGCCCAATTGCGCCGAGCAAGATTTAGCGCTTCCTGAAATAGCGGTTGGCCTCTATGATTGGGCGCTGGTGATCGATCACAAATTGCAAAAAGCGCTGCTGGTTGAACCACAAGGCAGCAATCGCTGGGCGTGGCTTACACAGCAAGGCGCACACTTTGATAAAAGTGCCACAGACCATGAAAACCCGCAAGAGCAAGCAAAAACACCCGCTTTTTCGCTCACCTCTGCTTGGCAATCAAACCTCACTTTTGAGCAATACCAGCAAAAATTTGCGCAAATCAGTGAGTATCTGCGCGCTGGCGACTGCTATCAGATCAATTTTGCACAGCGCTTTCACGCCCACTATCAAGGCGATGAGTGGCAAATGTATAAGAAATTAGCCTCACATAACCAAGCGCCATTTTCAGCCTTCATGCGCTTTGACCACTACGCGCTGCTTAGCGTATCCCCCGAGCGTTTTTTACAGCTTACTCAGCAAAAGATCAGCACAAAACCCATCAAGGGAACTCGGCCTCGCCGCGCGGATCCGCAAGAAGATTTATGTGAAATCAACGAGTTAAAATCATCGCTCAAAGATCGCGCAGAAAACTTAATGATCGTTGATTTATTACGCAATGACATGAGCAAGGTGGCTTTGCCACACACGGTAAAAGTCCCAAAACTATTTGAAATTGAATCATTTACCTCAGTACACCATCTGGTTAGCACCATAGAAGCGACATTAGCGCCAGATAAAAACAGAGGCAATTTGCTGCAAGCTTGTTTTCCTGGTGGCTCTATCACCGGTGCACCAAAAGTGCGAGCGATGCAAATTATTGACGAAATTGAGCCGCATCGGCGTGCTGCGTATTGCGGCAGCTTAGGCTATCTTTGTCGTAATGGGAACATGGATCTGAACATCGCGATCCGCACAGTTGTGGCAATTGATGGATCGTTATACGCATGGGCTGGGGGTGGAATTGTTATTGACAGCGAGCCATTAGCTGAATACCAAGAAACATTCCATAAATTGAGTAAAATTTTACCTATTTTAGCGGATGAAAATGATCGACCATAAAAAAAGAAGCGGCGCTCGCTGTCACGACCACAGCGCGCCAAACAGTCAGATCGCACAAGCGATTTTAAGCAGCATACAGCCAAAAAATCGCGACTGGTTCATACAAAACTTTATGCTATCGACGCGCTATGTGAGCAAAAATGGCGCTCGATCAATGCTTGACGCGCACTCTACTTTTACTCAAACCGAACACAAAAAAGCGGCCGTATTTTTAGCTCTAGTCGAGCGCAACGACGCGCTTTTTTTACTGCTCACTAAACGCGCTCAGCATCTAGCTCAGTTTCCTGGGCAAATTTGTTTTCCAGGTGGTAAAGAAGAAAAATCAGATCACGATTTTATTGAAACAGCGCTACGCGAAACACAAGAAGAGGTTGGTATTACCGCAACGCGTGAGCAGGTGCTTGGCTCTTTGCAGCCGATTGCAACTCACAGCGGCTATCTTATCTATCCGGTATTAGGGTTTATTCCACCGCACTATAAAGCAAAGCTTGATCCTAATGAGGTGGCCAGTTTATTTGAATTACCACTGGACATTTTGATCAACCCACAGACATTAAAATCGATTTCAGTTTCGATCCAAAACAGCCCACATCCCATTTATGCACTGCATTATCAAAACCATTTGATCTGGGGAGCAACCGCGCAAATCTTACGCGCGCTAAGCAAACAACTACTTACAGTATAAAACCACACAAAAATTGTCCTTTTTTTTTGTAAATGAGAGAGTCATCTTTGTTCTTTGTGTTTTTTTTTGCATAATGAAATACCTTTTATGCTTCTAATTAGGCTCTTTATGCAAACATACACACAAGAAAATGTTGTTCAACCTCGCTGGTCATCTTTAGATACTACATGGATGTTGTCACTTTTTGGCACTGCAGTCGGAGCTGGTATCTTATTTTTACCCATTAACGCAGGCGCACATGGGTTTTGGCCACTCGTTGCATTAACGCTTATCGTCGGTCCAATGACTTACTTGTCTCACCGAGGCCTTGCACGATTTGTCTTATCTTCCAAAAATCCTGGCTGCGATATTACCGAAGTGGTTGAAGAACATTTTGGCGTGAATGCTGGAAAACTTATCACTTTGCTCTATTTTTTTGCTATTTACCCTATCGTATTAATTTACGGCGTTGGGATCACCAATACTGTTGACTCATTTATGGTTAACCAACTAGGCATGGAAAGTCTACCACGCTGGCTACTCTCCATTTTGCTGATCTTAGGCATGACTTCAATCATGCTAGCCGGTGAGCGTTTAATGCTCAAGGCCACGCAGTTTTTGGTTTATCCTTTAGTTGGCATTTTAGTTTTCATGTCGATTTATCTCGTGCCAAACTGGAACGGCTCTGCGCTGATGCAAATTCCAAGCGCCGGCGATTTTGCCCGAACCCTTTGGATCACAATTCCTGTGCTAGTGTTTGCTTTTAACCACAGCCCTGCCATTTCATCTTTTTCAATGGCGCAGCACCAACGCTACGGCAAAGACGCTGTACAAAAAACAGACCTTATTTTGCGCCGCACCTCAGGCATGTTGCTACTTTTCGTTATGCTGTTTGTGTTTTCTTGTGTATTAAGCCTGACACCAGCAGATCTTGCGCAAGCAAAAAGCCAAAACTTATCTATTCTTTCCTACCTTGCTAACGAGCACAGCAGCCCATTTATTTCGTTTTTAGGGCCAATCGTTGCATTCGTCGCGATTGTTTCTTCGTTCTTTGGCCACTACCTTGGCGCACGCGAAGCGCTAAATGGACTGGTTATCAAGCAACGTCGCTCGCAAGGCAAAACGATTAATATCAAAAAAATCAACCTAGCGACAGCGCTATTTATCATTGTTACTTCGTGGATCACAGCGACCTTAAACCCAAGTATTTTGGGAATGATTGAGTCACTTGGCGGGCCTATTATTGCAACAATTTTGTTCATTATGCCGATGTATGCCATCAAAAAAGTGCCACAAATGCAAAAATATGCTGGAAAATTCAGTAACCTTTTTGTCACTCTCATGGGAGTTGTGGCAATTTCTGCAATCATTTACAGCTTTATTGCTTGATCTTCAGGTAAAATGTCGTGCCGCAAGCTTGCTTGCGGCTTCTTTTTTAAT
>JBOFXO010000008.1:0-9534 GCA_051654185.1 Vibrionaceae bacterium
CGTTACAGCGCCATTACGGTCGGTAGCGAAAATTTTGTGCGTAATACCTTGATTGCTGCGCTTGGCGAAGACAAGGCGAATAATCTGGTTGACCAAATTTTACTTGGAAGTGGGGCGCGTGGCCTTGAGTCACTCAAATGGATGGATCCGCGTCAAGTGGCTTCCATTATCCTCAATGAGCACCCGCAGATCCAGACCATTGTACTTTCGTATTTAGAGCCGGAGCAATCTGCGATCATTTTAAGTCAGTTTGCCGAGCGTGATGCGCTGGATCTCATTATGCGGATCGCAACCCTTGAAGAGGTGCAACCTGCTGCATTGCAAGAGCTTAATGAAATTATGGAAAAACAATTTGCTGGGCAATCGGGCGCGCAGGCTGCCAAAATTGGCGGCTTGAAAGCTGCTGCTAATATCATGAACTACATGGAAAATCATCTTGATGAGCGCTTGCTTGCGAAACTCGATGAAGCTAATAGCGAAATGGCAACGCAAATTCAAGATCTTATGTTTGTCTTCGACAATCTTATGGATGTTGACGATCGCAGCTTGCAGATCATTTTGCGCGATGTGCCGCAAGATGTGCTGGTGCGTGCTCTTAAAGGTGCTGAAGAAAACTTACGTGAAAAAATATACCGTAATAAGTCTAAACGTGCAGCTGAACTGATCCGTGACGACCTCGAAGCGCTCGGCCCTATCCGCGTTTCTGATGTGGAAGCTGCGCAAAAAGAGATCTTATCTGTCGCACGCCGTTTAGCTGATGCGGGTGAAATCATGTTAAGTGCCGGAGGCGCTGATGAGTTTTTATAGTGGTGAGTTATGAGCACAAAAGGGCGTGGCTTCATTCGCATAGATCCCAAAGAGCGCGAGCTCGATCGTTGGCCTTTGCCCGATTATAGCGATCCTGTAACAACGGAAAAACCCACAGCACTTAATTATGATCCGGCATATCTTCGCGCCGTAGAGCAAGAGGTTGTTGAAGAAGAGCCTATCGTGGTTGAAGAGTTAACGGCGGATGCACTTGAGCAAATTCGCCAATCTGCCGCTGATGAAGGCTTTGAGCAGGGGCATGCCGAAGGTTTAGCGCAAGGTTTACAAGAGGGCCATGAGCAAGGTTTAGCGCAAGGCGTGCAAGAAGGGCATGCCGAGGGTTTTGCGCAAGGTTTTGCTGAAGCAAAAGAGAAAATAGAGCAGCGTTGTCAAGCACTTGACGCCTTGCTTAGCAAGCTTGCCTTTCCACTTCGTCAAATGGATGACAAGGTGCAGCAGCAGATGCTCGACGTAGTGATGCACTTAGCCAACGTTGTCATTGATACAGAGGTGCGCACCAATTCACAGGTGATAATAAATACCTTGCAAGAGGTGATAGCAACGATGCCGCTTTCAGATGTTCATCTGCACATTCATTTGCATCCTGAGGATCTGGCTTTGATTGAAAACGAATACAGCAACAATTTGCCGCAAGATTGCCGCTGGAGCTTTACTGCGCAGCCTTCTTTTGCGCGCGGTGACATTAAGGTGTTTTGTCAAGATTCTGTGGTGGATTACCCAATGCATGAGCGCATCGAGCAGACGCTTGCCAAATTTATGACGCAAAATCGGGCGCGGCTGCAATCTCAGGCGCAGGTGCTTGCTGATGAATTTTCTGAGGTGCAAAAAACGGGCGGACAGATCAGCAGCCTGCATTTTGACGCTCCTCCTACGCCAAGTCTTCTCGATGACAGCAGCCATCCGCCGTTAGAGTCACAAACGGCTGCAGAGCAAGAAATGCCAGCAGAGCAACAAATGCCTACACAAGACGCCCCTCTTCTTGAGCAAGATGAGCAAAATCATGACGCTAAGTGAAACATTAGCCGAACTTAAATTTGACAAACTCGCCCGCCGCCCTGTTGTTTCAGGAAGGCTTATTCGTGTTGTAGGACTGACTTTAGAAGCGGTGGGGTGTCGCGCTGGTGTCGGCAGTATCTGCAAAATTGAAACCTGTAACGGGCCTATTAGCGCTGAAGTTGTCGGCTTTTCTAACGATGTGTTGTATTTAATGCCGAGTGAGCCATTAACTGGAGTGCGCCCCGGCGCGCTTGTGACGCCGCTTGATGACGAGCAAGGCGTGCCGGTTGGCTTTGAGCTGCTTGGCCGCGTGATTGATGGTGTCGGTAAGCCGCTTGATGATCTTGGCCCTATATTTACAGAGCAAAGTGCGCCGCTCACTCCTGCGGCCATTAACCCTTTAGCGCGTGACCCTATTGATACCCCACTTGATGTTGGGATCAAAGCCATCAATGGTCTTCTTACTGTTGGCAAGGGGCAGCGGATCGGCCTTTTTGCCGGCTCTGGCGTGGGAAAATCGGTCACACTTGGCATGATGACGCGTGGTACGACGGCGCAGGTAGTGGTCGTGGGGCTCATTGGTGAGCGTGGCCGAGAGGTCAAAGAGTTTATTGATGAAATTTTGGGTAAAGAAGGACGCGAGCGTTCGGTTGTGATAGCCGCGCCCGCTGATGCCTCGCCCTTGATGCGCCTAAAAGGGTGTTACACCGCGTTAACCATTGCCGAATATTATCGCGATCAAGGGCTTGATGTGCTGCTGCTAATGGATTCGCTGACACGATTTGCGCAGGCGCAGCGTGAGATTGCGCTTTCTATCGGCGAGCCGCCGGCAACGAAAGGCTATCCGCCGTCTGTTTTTGCAAAGCTGCCCGCTTTAGTAGAGCGCGCCGGAAATGGCTGCAAAGGGCAAGGTTCGATCACCGCATTTTTTACTGTATTGGCAGAAGGTGATGATTTGCAAGATCCGATAGCCGACGCCGCGCGTGCGATTTTAGATGGTCATATTGTCTTGTCGCGAGAGCTTGCTGATGCTGGGGTTTATCCGGCAATTGATGTTGAGCGCTCGGTCAGCCGCGTGATGCCTAATATTGTTAATGCTGAGCATATGTTAATGTCGCGAGTGACGCGGCAAGTGCTGGCAATTTGTCGTAAAAACCAAGACTTGGTGGCAATTGGTGCTTATAAGCCAGGCTCTGACAACAGCATTGATCAGGCGTTTAAGCTTAAACCTAAGCTTGATGCTTATTTGCAACAAGATATGCGCGAAGTGGTTTCCTTTGATATGTGCGTTAACATGCTGCGCTCTACCTTGCAGTAGGTGAAGGCTTATGAGTAATGAAACGCTTTCGTTATTGCTGGATCAGGCTAAACAGGCTGAGCATAAGGCGCAGCTTGCGCTGGTTGTTGCGCAAAATCAGCTGCAAGAGCACTACCTTCAGGTCGCGCAGCTTGAAAATTACCGGCTTGAATATGTCAAACAGCTCACTGAGCGCGGCTTACAGGGGCTTAGTGCTAGCAATTATGGTCACATAAACCGTTTTGTTACTCATCTAGACGAGCTGCTGAGTAAGCAGCGCCAAGCAGCAGAAAAATTTGAGCAAAATGTCGAGCGTTCGCGCGCAAGCTGGCAAAAATCACGCGAAAAACGGCATTCGCTAGAGTGGCTACTTGAAAAACGTCGCACTGAAGCGCAGCTGATCGCAGCTAAACGCGAACAGCGTTTGCAGGATGAGTTTGCCTCTATCGCGTTTCACCGCCGCGCAAAACCCGATAAGCGCTAGCGCCGTAATTTTACACAATTGCTGGCATAGTATTTGCTTCATATACCTTGATTTTTGTCTGCAAAGTGACATTGCCCATGATGGATCAAAACCGCGTACAGCTTGCATTATCAGCGCTAAAAACAAAGGTAGGCGCACCTACTGCCGATCTTGCTGAGCAAAAAAAAGCTGCGCTAAAGGCTGATAATAAAAGCGATTTTTCTACACATATGAAAGAAAAACTCGCAGCTAGCGATAAAAAAGCGCTGGAAAAAAATGAACGAGGCAATGCATCGGCAAAAAAAATGCCGGCAGAAAAGGAAAAAGCTCAAGCGAACGCCAGTGGTCAAACAGCTCAAGAAGCCGTGCAAGTAACGCCGCTTGACGAGGCGGTGTGTGCTCAATTAGCTGCAGAGAATGAAAGCGAGAATGAAAGCGAAACAGAGCAAGTTAATCAAGAAGATAGCGCTCAATTAGCCAATATTTTACCGGTGAATGAAGCCCCTCTTGCAAAAGAGCTACAAGCCGATTTTTCCGCCGAAACGGCTGCGCTAAGCACTGAACTCGCCGGTAATGCTGATTTGAGCGGTAATAATATGCCGTTAGCTGTGCCGCTTGAGTCTGTTGCTATACCTCTTAATGTAGAAAGCAATGATGATGAACTTAGTGCTTTTTCTGACGAAGAGCTGCTGCTCGTGACTCAGCAAATCGGCATGGCTGGCGCTTTGTCGCCCGAGCAAAAATTATCGCCTGCAGAGCTTGCTGGGCAAGCGGTGGGGGCTAAAAATGCTGCTGAAACGCAGATAAACGCTGCGCTGCCGGCTTTACAAGGTTTGCTACTTGCTCAATCAGCGCCTGATGGAGAAGCCGAGCCTGTAGAAATTTTAGAATTAGAGTCGCTGCCAACATTAGATCTTTTAGGTGAAGCATCAAAGCCGCAAGATTTTGCTTCATCACTGCGCGCTGTGCTTGGCACGCAACCTGCGTCCCCGTTGGCTAATATGCAAGTTGCGCAGGTGAATGCGCCATTACATTTTGATCCGCAGCAGCAAGCGCAAGCTGCCGAAGAGCTCAGTGAGCGCATTAATTTGATGTTATCGAAAAATCTTAAGCAGGTTGATATTCGTCTTGATCCGCCAGAGCTTGGGCGACTGCAGATCAAATTATCGATGAACAATGATACGGCATCGGTGCAATTTACGGTGAATAATCAGGCGGCTAAAGAGATGTTAGAGCATGCCTTGCCAAGGCTTCGCGAGATGCTGCAGCAGCAAGGATTACAACTTGCGCAGTCATCGGTGCAGCAAGAAAGCCATCAGCAACAGAGTCAATTTTCTGGCAATTTGGGGCACCAGCAGCAAGGGAGTGCGCATCTTAGCGCAGAGGGGCAGGTTGAGTCAGACGCAGATGCGGCTTCTGCAAGCCACCATCTTTCGATAAGTAAACCTGCCGATGGCATAGATTATTACGCTTAGCAAAAGGACGACGTGAGCATGAGTAATGAAAAATCGGTGGAGCCGGCTCCAAGCGGTAAAAAGAAGTGGATAGTGATTGGTGTTGCCGTTTTGCTGCTTAGCGCTATTGGTGGCGGTGCATTTTTTTGGTTTAGTAGCGCTACAAGCTCAAGTGAGCCGCAAGAGTCTTCGAGTGCAAAAACGGATCGAGAGACGTTAGCGCTTTATATCGCCTATCCTGTGCCTTTTATTTTCAATGTGCAGGGCGAAAAACAGCTGCGCATGGCACAAGTTAACGTGCAACTGATGGTGCGTGGTGAAGAAAATGAAAGGCTGGCAAAAGAGCATATTGTTTTGATTGAGAGTGCCATTAGTGCTGAGCTTGCGTCAGGGACTGTTGAGCAGCTGCGCTCGGCAAATGGACAAACCGAACTGCGTATGCGCGTGCTTGAAAGAGTGCAAAGTGAGCTGCAAAGGGTGGTTGAAAAACCCCTGATCGAAAAAGTCCTCTTTACTGATTTTGTTATGCAATAGGTGATATGTGTCTGATCTGCTAAGTCAAGATGAAATTGATGCCTTATTAAAAGGTGGCATGGTTGAAGAAGAGCCGGCTCAAGCTGATAGCAAGGTGCTAAGCGAAGAGCAAGCGGCAAGCGAGGGCGTTGTCTCAAGCTTTGATTTTTCATCGCAAGACAGAATTGTGCGTGGACGCATGCCAACGCTTGAGCTCATCAATGAGCGTTTTGCGCGTCACATGCGAATAAGCTTGTTTAATATGCTGCGAAAACAGGCCGATGTGTCGATAAATGGCGTGCAAATGGTTAAGTTTGGTGAGTATCAAACCACCTTATTTGTGCCAACCAGTTTGAACATGGTTCGTTTTCGGCCACTAAAAGGCACGGCGCTGATCACCATGGAAGCTAAGCTTGTGTTTAGCCTCGTGGAAAACTTTTTTGGTGGCGATGGCCGCTATAAAACGCGCATCGAAGGGCGAGAGTTTACGCCGACCGAGCGGCGCGTGATCCAGATGCTGCTAAGGCTGATTTTTGAAGATTACCGTGAGTCATGGTCGCCGGTGATGAAAGCGGCCTTTGAATACCTCGATTCTGAAATTAACCCTGCGATGGCTAACATTGTAAGCCCAACAGAGGTGATCATTGTCAGCTCCTTTCACATCGATTTAGAAGGCGGCGGCGGCGATTTTCATCTGGTAATGCCATATTCGATGGTTGAGCCTATTCGCGAGCTGTTAGATGCGGGTATTCAAAGTGATAGAC
The DNA here is from genome assembly GCA_051654185.1 of Vibrionaceae bacterium. Classification (GTDB taxonomy): domain Bacteria; phylum Pseudomonadota; class Gammaproteobacteria; order Enterobacterales; family Vibrionaceae; genus Enterovibrio. The sequence continues at coordinate 6,316 of JBOFXO010000008.1, forward strand.
AAGATGCTGATCTGCGTTGGTCAAGTGCACTCAGTGATGAGATCATGTGTGTGGATGTCGGCATATCGGCAAAATTGCTGCAAACAACCATTACTTTGCGCGATCTCATGGAGATGCAAGCGGGCGATATTATCCCTGTTAAAATGCCTGATACCTGCATTGTGTATGTTGAAGATCTTCCGACATATCGCGCAAAACTTGGCCAAAGTAATAACAATCGAGCGCTGAAAATCACTGAAAAGATCAAACGGCCAGAGGTGATGACAAGTGATATTACGCTGCTCAATGATGATGAATTGTTGATGTTAGAAAATAAAATTACGGGCAGTTTATAACCGAGTTAAGTGACGAAAGGGATGCGTGATGGAAGAGCAAAATAAAGATAATACACAAAGCGATGTAACGCGTGCGCCGTTTGAAGAGCTTAGCGATGATTCGGTACCTTTAAGCGCCGCAGAGCAAAATAAGCTTGATACAATTTTAGATATTCCCGTGGTCATTTCGCTTGAGGTCGGACGCACTAATATTAACATTCGTAATTTACTGCAGCTTAACCAAGGCGCGGTGGTCGAGCTTGACCGTTTAGCCGGAGAGCCGCTCGATGTGTTGGTCAACGGCACCTTAATTGCGCACGGTGAAGTGGTGGTGGTTAACGATAAATTTGGTATTCGCTTGACTGACGTGATCAGCCATCATGAGCGGATCAAAAAATTGCGCTAATGGTTGCGCTTTTTTGTGAATAGACGCATTATCGGTTTGATTTTTATAAGTTAAATTTAATTTTTTCAAGTTGATTTTTAATGAACATTTATATTATGCGCCATGGTGATGCCAAACTGTTAGCGAGTGACGATGCCGTGCGCCCCTTGAGTGAGCGCGGCGTGTTGCAAGCGCAACAAATGGGCGAATGGTTTGCATCACAGCTTAAAAGGCCCCTTGACTGCGTGCTAGTGAGTCCTTATTTGCGCGCTCAGCAAACTTGGCAAGCCTTTGCGCCTTATGTGCAAAGTAGCAATCAAGTACTCACTGAGGCGGGTCTAACCCCCTATGGCCACAGCGAGCAAGTTATAGACTATCTGCGCGCGCGTATCGAGCTTGAAAATTTATCGCAGGTTTTGCTTGTTTCTCATCTTCCACTGGTCAATTACTTGGTAAGCGAGCTGCTTAATGAGCCAAGTTCACTGCCCTTTACCACGGGTGCTATGGCAAAAATTGAGCTAAATGACAAGCTTGAGCGCGCCAGCCTATGCTGGCTGCAAGCGCCTGAGCGACTGCATTGATGTGAACAAAGATAGCGGCAGGTTGGCGCTATCTTTTTGCAATATGTGGATTGTCAGGCAAATCAATCAAAACCAAAAGCGCTCCTTGCCCCCCGTATTCTCGCGGCGCTTGATGAAACGCTAAAACATCGGGATGCTGCGCAAGCCACAGCGGCGTTTTTTGTTTAAGCACGTGCTTGCCGATCCCGTGCATGACACAGGCGCAATCAATGTTTTCTTTTATACAAGTGACGATGAGCGCCGCGAGCTCTCGTTTTGCTTGTTGCTGCGTAAGTCCGTGCAGATCCAGCACAATTTCCGGCGGATGATCGCCACGGCGCAGGCTTTTGACCACATATTTAGAGACATCTGCGCGCGCATAACGCACGGGGCCTTCTTCGTTTAGCTGCGGCTCATATTCATCGGAAAAATGAAATTCATGGTTGTTTATTGTGGCAGCTACTTGTTTGTGTTTTTGTTTTTCTATTTTTTTTGCTCGCCGAGGATGAACAATGGTGTCATGTGAAATTTTTTTTACACCGCGCATCTCATCGTGAAAAAGAGCCAGCTCGCTGCTTAAACAAGGCTTTTCATTTTTCATAGTAGCCGCGTCCGTTAATGATAAAAAAGCAGCCTCAAGCGTAAGTTGCTTGCTTGACCGCATCGTTTTATAAAATGCATGATATTATGCTGACAAATGCGCGCAAATTAGTTTTTTGTACAACAAGTGAAGGGGCTATTTTTAGCCAGCTTTTAACCTGCGTTGCGTGCAATATTTTTATTATATCGATTTAAGCGTCAAATTAATATTGGAGAACGTTGTGAACAAAATCATTGTTAATGAAGTGATCAATGAAATGAGCACGCTGCAAGATATGCTGCGTTGGGCGATGAGCCGCTTTAATGCCGCGCAGCTGTTTTTTGGACATGGCACTGACAATGCATGGGATGAAGCGGTGCACTTGATCTTACCTACGCTTCATTTACCCATTGATCTCGACAGTAAGTTATGCAACTCGCGTCTGACAACCAGCGAGCGCCAGCGCATTGTTGAGCGAGTTTTACAGCGTATCAATGAAAGCGTGCCGGTGCCTTATCTTACCAACATCGCTTATTTTTGCGACTTGGAGTTTTTTGTGGATGAACGCGTGCTGGTGCCTCGCTCGCCGATAGCAGAGCTTATTCGCAATGATTTTGCGCCAATGCTGCACGCCTCGCCTCAGCGCATTTTGGATCTGTGTACGGGGAGTGGCTGCATTGGTATTGCGTGCGCTTATGCGTTCCCGCAAGCAGAAGTGGATCTGGTTGATATTTCAGCAGATGCATTACAAGTTGCCGAGGTTAACGTGACTAAGCATGATCTGGCGCATCAGGTTTTTCCTATCCGCTCTGATCTGTTTAATGATCTTGGCGAGGTGCAATATGATTTGATCGTGACTAATCCGCCGTATGTTGATGAAGAAGATATGCAATCATTACCGGCTGAATTTAAGCATGAGCCAGAGCTTGGCCTGGCAGCTGGTAGCGACGGGTTAAAATTGGTGCGCAGGATCTTGGCACGTGCGGCAGATTTTCTAACGCCAAACGGCGTGCTGATCTGCGAAGTGGGTAATTCGATGGTGCACATGCAGCAGCAATACCCTACATTGCCGATCACGTGGCTTGAGTTTGAGCATGGCGGGCATGGTGTGTTCATGATCACAAAAGCCGATTTAGTTAATATTACTGAGCAGTTTGCTATTTATAAAAACTAAAAGTGGCTTCTAATAAAGCGGAAATTTCCGCTTTATTATTTAATCTGTCACATTATCTGTTTCATAAAAAGAGACTATTTTAAATAACAGCATAAAAAATAGGGTGATATGTGTATGAAAGAAGGGGTGGTCAGTGAGTCCTGCACTTAAAAAAAGCAGCAGCAAGGTTGTTTTTAGTGGCGTGAATTGAATTTGTAAGCCCTGCT
>JBOFXO010000009.1:0-7369 GCA_051654185.1 Vibrionaceae bacterium
GTGGTACTCAGCGCTTTAACATGAGCGGCCGCCGGCCAGTTTGGCGTTATAAATTCAACTTTGAGATCAGGCATGGTCTCTTCCTTAAATGGTTACGCTAAAAATCTGACATCAGTTCGCTATTGGCTAAGGTATCGTCCCGCAAAATTTGTGTCAGCGCAGCAAGATCAGTGGGGATAGGCGCGTGCCATTCCATGATCTCTTTGGTTGTCGGATGCTCGATGCGCAGCATCGCTGCATGCAGCGCTTGTCTGTCAAAGGCGCGCAATGCCGTAAGCAGCGTTTCACCTGCGTGGCGTGGTGGACGCGCTTTGCCGCCATAAACAGGGTCGCCAACCAGCGGGTGGTTGAGATAGGCCATGTGCACGCGAATTTGGTGGGTTCTTCCTGTTTCAAGGCGTACGCGCAGGCGCGTGTGCGCTCGAAAATGCTCTACTACGCGATAATGGGTGATAGCAGGCTTGCCAAGCTCGTGCACCGCCATTTGTGTGCGCTGCGTTTTATGTCGGCCAATCGGCTTTTCAATGGTGCCGCCGCCGGTCATAGTGCCAATGGCAATCGCCTCATATTCGCGCGTAAATTTAGTGCGTTTTTGCAGCGCCCGCACAAGGCGTGTTTGAGTGACAATATTTTTTGCAACAACCATAAGGCCGGTGGTGTCTTTGTCTAAACGGTGCACTATGCCAGCACGCGGCACTTGCGCAATCTGCGGATAAAGATGCAGCAGCCCGTTTAGCACGGTGCCGTCGGGGCAGCCCGCGCCTGGGTGCACAACGAGGCCGCGCGGCTTGTTGATCACTAAAATATCTTCATCTTCGTAAATGATATTAAGGTCGATAGCTTGCGGCTGCCAGTGCGTGTCATCTTCAATCTGCGTTAAAATGGCAATTTGCTCTCCCCCCACCATTTTTTGTTTGGGCAGATTGACTAATTGCCCATTAACGCTGACTTTATTCGCTAAAATCCACTCTTTAATACGGGAGCGGGAAAAATCGGGGAACAGCTGCGCTATAGCTTGATCTAAGCGCTGCCCAAATTGGCTCTCAGAGATTTGACTGTGTAATTCTATTTGATCGGTCATAAATTTTTTTTATTGGTCAGGGGGATACGGCTATGTTATTGATCCTATAAATTCTTTGAAAGATAAACTTTATTAACCGTTGTTTTACAATATAACTATTGGTTATGGTTAGTCATTGGCCGAGAATTAGTAGAATGCATGCATAGCCAGCTTGCGAGTTGCTAGTAACGATGGGTACAATGCCCAATCGTGCCATTGTAGCTTTTTATAGCGCGCACCGTAATGGCAACGTAAAAATATTCTTCAAGGATGCATTGATAGCATGAAAAAGTTGACGAGCTCTGCACTGCTAGCTTTAACCATAGTGTTAGCAGGCTGTGCTAAAAATGAAAAAATAGTGCCAGACACGCCGCCGTCCAAGCTTTATGAGGAGGCAAGGGAGCTGCTGGACGAGGGAAATTGGGGAAGTGCCATTTTACAGTTAGAAGCGCTTGATTCTCGTTACCCCTTTGGCGCTTATTCACAGCAAGTGCAATTTGATTTGATCTTTGCTTATTACAAGAACAATGACTTTGGGCTTGCCGGTGCAAGCATTGATCGTTTCATGCGAATGAATCCAAGCCACCCGAAGATGGAGTGGGTGCTTTATATGCGCGGATTGAATAATATGGCGCAAGACAGCAACATACTTCACTCCATTTTTCGTATGAAACGTGCTGATCGCGATCCTGCTCCCGCTCGTCAGGCCTTTAATGATTTTTCACGGCTGCTAAAACGCTACCCTAAAAGTAACTATGCTGCCGATGCAAAGCTGCGCATGATAGCGCTTAAAAACCGTTTAGCAGATTACGAGCTGGCAACCGCTGATTTTTACGTGCGGCGTGAAGCTTGGATAGCCGTGATCAATCGGTGTGCGCAAATTCAGCAAGATTTCCCAGACACGCAAGCGGCGAAAAAGTCATTACCGCTGATGTTAAAAGCCTATCAAGCTTTAGGTTTAAACGATTCTGCGCAGCGAACGGCTGAGCTTATAGCATTAAACACCGATGCATAACGCATGCACATCTATTTAACAAGCTGCTTTTAAGCAGCTTTTTTTATGCCGCAAAGAAAAAATAGAGCTTTGTCTGCTTTTTGAATTTTAGTCATAGCAGTCACTAAAAATGAGATGCATTGCTCTTTGCTCACTGTGCTATTGTCAATAGACATCCTTTGCTGTGGCGAGGCGCCAGTACTCTTATGTTTAATTCAAAATTAAAGCTGCAACTGATTGAAAGCGAAGAAAAAGCTACAAATTATCGCACAATTTTAGATGCCATTGATGCACGCATTCCTAACATTCAGTACACCCCTAAGGGCAAGATCATCGCGGTGAGTAAGCTTTATCTTGAGCTTTTTGGTTACCAAAAAGAGGAACTTTTGGGTAAAGAGCAAAGCGTTCTTTGCGATCAAGAGGAAGTTAAAAAAGAGAGCTACAAAAATTTTTGGCAGGCGCTAAGCCGCGGTAATTTCATCAATGAAACGGTAAAACGCGTGACTAAGTCTGGAGAAACCCTGTGGCTTGAGGTTGCGTATTTTCCTGTTTATAAAAATGGGCAAATTGATCACATTGCAGAGATGTCGTTTGATGTGACAGAGAATTATTCGAACTTGCAAAATCAGTTAGCTATAGCAAGCGCGCTTAACAATTCACTTGCCATTATTGAGTTTACGCCGGCAGGTGAGATCATCAATGCTAATGCTAACTTTTTGAATTGCGTGGGGTATTCGCTGGCGCAAATCAAAGGGCACCATCATAAGATGTTTTGTGATGACGCTTTTAATCAAAGTAATCCAAGTTTTTGGAGTGATCTTGGCGCAGGAAATGCAAAAAGTGGACTATTTTTGCGCTACGGTAACCATCATCATCCTATCTGGCTTGAGGCGACCTATAACCCGATCAAAGACGTTAATGGCCGAGTGTATAAGGTCATTAAGTTTGCAAGTGATGTAACGCAGCGTATTAACGAGTCGAAAAAGATTGTAGAAGCGGCTAAGGCGGCACACTCTATCTCAGAAGAGACGATAGTTGCAAGGACGCAGTGTAACGATAAGCTTGGGCAGTCTGTTTCATTATCAAATTCTATTGTTGAACAAGTGACCGATATCTCATCACTGATCAGGCAGCTTAATGAACAATCTAAAAGCATTGAAGCTATCGCGGCAAGTATTAGCAGCATTGCTGAGCAGACCAATTTGCTAGCACTTAATGCAGCAATAGAGGCTGCGCGCGCCGGTGAGCAAGGACGCGGCTTTGCTGTGGTTGCCGATGAAGTGCGACAGCTTGCCGCAAGAACCTCGCAGTCCACCGGTGAGATAGCCAATGTGGTACAAAAAAATCGCCAGCTCACAAAAACGGTCACCGATAAAATAGAGACGGTCAATGATAGCGCAATGAGTGGGCAAAAACTTATCACCGTAGTGAGTGACGTTATGAGTCAGGTTGAAGAAAGTTATGAACAAATTAGGCAAACATTGCTCATGCTTTCTAAAAAAACCTAGCTTATTAGCCTTTTTTGGCGGCTTTTTGTGTATAAAAAAGGCATATCGAAGCTGATCAGTAACAAAGCGGATTTTTAATAGAATAAGTGTGACCTTTATCGCGCTATTTTTTTTCTAACTAGGTAATCTAAATAGAAATTCAGTAAAAGCTGGCACAGAGGAAAATAAGTATGAAAGTAGAAATTACTGGCAAGAACATTGAAGTCACTGCTGCTATGCGTGCGCGTGTGATGGCCCGCTTGTCTAAGTTGGAAAAATGGCAACTGACGCTGTTAAACTCTCATGCCGTGATCACTGAGGAGCCAAATCAAAAATTTAAAATTGAGATTTCAGTTGCTGTTCCTGGTGAAGTCTTGCTTGCTTCTGCTGAAGAGTCCGATATGTATGCTGCAATCAATGAAGCGGGACAAAAATTAGAGCGGCAGATCAACAAATACGCTCACCGCGGTGAAGCGCGTCGAGCTGAGCCAAAGCGTCCTGATATTATCCGCGTGGATGAATAAAATTTGTGCTGAATATGATTTAACGCTTTGTAGCGTAATCCAATAAAAAATTTAAGAAAAGTTGCCGTTTTCATTACGAATATACGGCAACTTTTTTGCTTTATAGCGGCAAATCTTGTTCAATTTTTTGTGCGATAGCCGTTAGCATGGCCGATTTATCATCAAGCAGCGGCGGATAGAAAAAGCCGATTTCTTTTGGGCAAAATAACGCCCTTGCTTCTAGTGGATTTGAGCTTAATGTGCTTGCAAAAAAGGTGTAGCAAGGTGTGCCTACCGCGCAAGTTAAGCGATGTACGGCCGTGCCTGCTGTGACCACCGCATCAAGATTTGCAATAAGCGCCGCACTCGTTTCAAAATCATTTTTTAAATCCAGATCGAGCTGATGGATGGTGATCCCTGTCTGCTTGTGGACTTTTTTAAGCTCTTTAGCGCAGTCGCCGTATTGCAGATTGACAAATACTGTATTGCTAAATTGCTTGAGTAAATAGCCAAGCTCTTTAAGCGACAGATAGTGAATATTTCGCGCAGCATTAGCCAGTCCACTGCGCCAGCATAGACCGACAAGACGCGCGTTTGGATTTTGCTGGCGAAGCATAGCTACAAGCTGCGCGCCTTTTTGCATGAGCGGCTGTGACAGCTGAGCGTAAGAGGCTTGGTAAATGTGACGCTCAAAATGCTCAAAACAGATTTTTGCAAGGCTTGCGCCGGGGATCCAGCTGGTCATTTCATCGAGCACTTGTGGCGGCATAAAAATATTATGATTTTCAGTGCGCTCTATTGGTACAACGACTGCGCGTGGATAGGCATTGGTGATAAAATTTTCTAAGCGCGGATCGCATGCAACAAACACTTTTTTGGCGTTTTCTAATACAAGGCCGATGTTGTGGCAATACAATAGCTCATCGCCGACGCCTTGCTCTGGCATGATCAAAACGACATCATCTTTTGGCCGGCTGAGATCCCAGCGCGGGCAGGGGCCGCTGTAGGAGATGCGGCTGCCGTTATCAAGCCCCACTTCATTGCAGTCGTAATGCTTTTGCCACTCTTCGAGGGTGCGATAGATAAAGTTGCTATGAAATTTGGCGTCGAGATCATCGGGATGCTGCTCAAGATAGTGTTCAAGCAGCGCGGCAGCCTTTGTTGCATCGCCTTTGTAATAGGCCAGCTCTGCAATATAAGTGGATAATTGTAAACGCGATTGCTCATCTGCTAATTGATACGCTTTTGATAAATGGCTTTCGCAGGCAAGAATGGCCTCTTTTGTGAAGTTGTGGCGTTTGCGTAGCAGTAAAAATGAATTGCTGGCAAAGCGGTAATAAATATCGTCATCGTTTGGAAAGAGCTGTATAAATTGTTTGGCTTTGTTGTAGGCCTGCTCGATTTTGCCCATTTTTTCAAGAGTTTGCAGCAGCAAGCAGTAGCAGGTTCTGTTAGTGGGATATAAATCGATGCCAAGCTCGCTGTGTTTGCGTGCGTCTTCATAAAGCTTAAGCTTGATCTCGCTGTGGGCAAGTAGCACCAGCGCCTCTTGGGCTGGTTTTTCTTGTGCGATGCTGCGCAGCAATGTTTGCCGTGCGAGTGCAAATTGCTCATTTTTGATCTGCACTTTTGCTAAACCTCGCAGCGCACAAGGCTGCTCGCCGGCAAGATTTATCACCGCTTGATAGAGCATTTGAGCTTGTTCAGTATTGTCTTGTTGTAACATTTGCTGAGCAAGTTGCAGTGTCTCATCAATTTCTTTTTGCATTGCACCATTTGCGCAGTCTTTCGTGTTTAATTTATTTTTTTTGCTTAAGTGGCTCATTGAATTATCAAGCTTTTGTTTTAACTGTAAAAGCTCTGGATGGTTGGGCGCGGCAGCTAAAAGCTTATCTAAAAGCAAAGAGGCTTCTTTATTAAATTTTTGTTCGGTTAAAAGCTGCACTTTATCAAACAAAAGCGACGGATTGTCCGGTTCAATAAGTAGCGCTTGCTCAAGCTGCGTAAGCGCAGTCTGCCAGCGTCCTTCTTCATGATTGATCACGGCTAACACTTGCAATACCGGTACGCTATCAGGCTTTACTGCCAGAATTTTTTCAAAGATCTCGCGCGCATCCTGCCGTTTTCCATGTTGGTATAGCGAAATCGCCTGCGTAAAAGCATTGTCAAGAGACATGCTAAGCGTTGCGTTGGCACTGGGCTTGCTAGTTAAAACGTCGGTGGCGGAGCTTTCTTGGGCGCTATCCATTTTTATCCTTAAAAATTAAGCCGCTGAGTTACTCATAATTTTAATGCGAGGTTATTTTTTGTGCGTTTTTTGCGGTGAGGTTGCGAGAGCTCGCTCGCGCAAACAACAAAAAGGGATAAATTAGTGGTGACAAAGTTTGCCGCTTGTAGCGTTAAAAGAGTAAAGCCTGTTGCCGCCCTTGCCTTTTATTTCTATAAGTCATTGAAAATAAAGGAAAAATAAAAGTGGCACGCTATTTGTATAAGTTTATGCAACCTGGTACGAATTGTACCGAACCTAAGTTGAAAGCTTGCCCGCATCGCCGTATATATGACTTGGCCGCGGTGGGCTGATTAGCAAAATGGCGAAGTCAAAGGAGAGCAAGATGGCTGTAACTGTGAATACAAACGTGTCTGCAATGACAGCACAACGTTACTTAAATAAGGCGACCAACGATCTTAATACATCAATGGAGCGCTTAGCCTCTGGTCGGCGTATTAACAGCGCTAAAGATGATGCGGCAGGTTTGCAAATTTCTAACCGCTTGACTTCGCAGGCTCGCGGCCTTGATGTTGCAATGCGTAATGCTAACGACGGTATCTCAATTGCACAAACCGCTGAAGGTGCGATGCAAGAGTCTACCAACGTGCTACAGCGCATGCGTGATCTGGCTTTGCAATCAGCAAACGGTACCAATGGTTTATCAGAAAGGATCGCGATAAACCAAGAGCTTGTCGCACTGACCGATGAGCTAAACCGCATCGCCGAAACCACCTCCTTTGGCGGACGTCGCCTGCTTAATGGCACCTTTGGTGATGCCGCATTCCAGATTGGTGCGGATGCGGGTGAAGCCATTATCATGGGGTTAACTAGCGTGCGTGCTGATGATACCCGCATGGGCGGAACACAATTTATTGCCAAAAATGGAAAAACCGCCGGTTGGACTGTGCCCAGTAGTGCATCAACCCTTGCGATTACTTTCCTTAATAAAGACGGAAAAACGGTCTCTTTATCCATCAAGACTATTCCTGGTGACGATATTGAAGAGCTTGCAACTGTCATTAATGGTCAAAGTCAGGGGGAATTTTCTGCATCCGT
>JBOFXO010000010.1:0-3776 GCA_051654185.1 Vibrionaceae bacterium
GAAGCGGTGATAGCGATCTGCGATGCAATAACTGCGATTGACAGTGGACGAGATGGACGGATCCCTTGCTCTTTAGCCACTTCTGCGATCACAGGCAGTGTGGAAAACGCGGTGTGGCCGGTTCCTGCCATCATGGTCATCAAATAAGTGACGATCGGCGCATAAAAAGTAATGCGTTTTGGATTTTGACGCAGAAAATTTTCTGCCTTTTCCACAAGCCAATCCATACCACCGGCTACTTGCATTGCGGCAATAGCAGTAATAACGGACATGATGATCAAAATAACATCGATAGGAATGTAGCTTTGTTTGGTCGGCATACCCAGCAGCAGCGAAAGTGTAATAACACCTGCTCCGCCAGCAAGTCCGATCCCAATGCCTCCTATCCGTGCGCCTAAATAAATAAAGGCGAGGACAACAAAGAGCTCTAAGGCGATCATAATAACTCCAAAGTGAAGGATGAAATATAAAACATTTAGCTAATTGATTTTAGAAGAAATTTTAGCAATTGGCTGCGATAAATTGCACGTTTACTGCATAAAAAAAGCTTGGGTTTTATGCCAAGCTTTTTAAGAGGCAAAAATTGTTATTTAAACTTCTTACCTTTGTACTGAGGATTCATCAGGTTTTCGAACGATAGGATGTCGTCAAGCTGCTCTTCAGTAAGCAGTTTGCGCTCAAGAACCACGTCACGTACGCTGCGGCCAGTCTTAGCACAGATCTTACCAACGATATCACCTTCGTGGTGACCGATGAACGGATCCAAGTAAGTTACCAAACCGATTGAATTCATTACAAAGTTTTCACAAACTTCTTTGTTAACCGTGATGCCTTTGATGCACTTGTCACCTAGGTTGATACAAGCGTTAGTCAAAATGTGAATAGATTCAAACATCGCTTGACCGATCACAGGCTCCATCACGTTTAGCTGTAGTTGACCTGCTTCTGCAGCCAACGTTACTGTTAAATCGTTACCGATAACTTTAAAGCAAACTTGGTTCACCACTTCAGGGATCACTGGGTTTACTTTAGCTGGCATGATAGAAGAGCCGGCTTGCATTTCTGGCAGGTTAATTTCGTTTAGACCAGCACGTGGGCCTGATGACAGAAGACGTAGGTCATTACAAATTTTAGACAGCTTAACGGCAAGGCGTTTTAGCGCGCTGTGCACCATTACGTAGGCGCCGCAGTCAGAAGTGGCTTCAATCAAGTCTTCTGATGGTGTGCAGTTAAAGCCTGTGATTTCAGCAAGGCGTTGTACCGCAAGTTTTTGGTAGCCTTCAACCGCGTTAAGACCAGTACCAATCGCAGTTGCACCAAGGTTTACTTCTAAAAGAAGCTCAGCGGTGTACTTAATGTTTTTGATTTCTTCTTTTAGCAATACTGCAAAAGCGTGAAATTCTTGCTCGACGCTCATAGGTACCGCGTCTTGAAGCTGAGTACGACCCATTTTCAAGATCCCTTTGTTAGCTTTGGCTAGGTCAAGGAAATCTTTTTCTAGGTATTTGATGGCATCAAGCAGTTTTAAAATGCTGCTGTAAACTGCGATACGAAACCCTGTTGGGTAGGCACAGTTAGTTGATTGGCTTTTGTTAACGTGATCGATTGGGTTGATGGTTTTGTAATCACCTTTTTGTTTGCCCATTAGCTCAAGAGCAACGTTAGCAACCACTTCGTTCGTGTTCATGTTAACAGAAGTGCCGGCGCCGCCTTGGTAAACGTCAGACGGGAATTGATCCATGCACTTGCCAGTAGTCAAAATCAGATCACAGGCTTTGATAATGTACTCGCCAATTTCTTGTGGAATTGAGCCAAGTTCACTGTTAGCCATCGCTGCGGCTTTTTTAGTGAAGACCATACCACGGATAAATTCTGGCACATCAGAAATCGTGTCGTTAGAGATGTTAAAGTTTTCTACTGCGCGCAGTGTATGGATGCCGTAATACGCATCTCCTGGAATTTGGCGCTCGCCAAGCAGGTCTTCTTCAATGCGTGATGCGCAGTTTTTCATATCTGTCATAGTGTTTTCCTAAAAATAGTTGGTACCATTGAAAAAATTTATTGTAAAGCTGACAAAATAGAATGGTGGATATCCAAGGTCATTTGCAGAAAAAACGAAGCCGTTTTTACAAATAAAACAAGGACTGTTTAGTATGGTCGCTATTTTACTTGTAAATAGGGCAATACGTGCGATTTAGATCAACTTTTTTTGCTAAATTTCTGGTTGCAAAGTGTTTTTCCTGTAAAACGGGGAAGATTTGTTTGATTTATAAACAATGCGCGGCTGAAAAAGACGCAAGCTGCCTGTGTAATGTTGTGGGGTAATAAGATTGCGTATTTTATTTGTGTTGTTAATAACGCTTTTGGCAATTGAAATCGGTCTTTTTATTGAGGTTGGAGAGCAGCTTGGGGCGCTAACTACCGTGCTGATGGTGTTCACAACGGCGGTGGTTGGCTTGTCTTTAGTTAAAAGTCAAGGGATCCAAGCGCTGCTCGTCGCACAGCAGCGGTTGCAAAAAGGCGATCTGCCTGTTGAGCAAGCGGCTGAAGGCGCGTTACTTGCGCTGGCTGGAGTGTTACTTTTTATTCCAGGATTTTTTTCTGATGTTTTAGGTGCTTTATTGCTTTTGCCTTGGGTGCGCCATTATCTTGCTGCGCGCTTAAAAGAAAAGGTTAACGTGGATGGGAAAGCCGCGCACTGGCGCAATATTAATGATCAGCCGATAGGTAATACCTTTGAAGGTGAGTTTGAGCGCAAAGCGGCCAACGATGACGTTAAAGACGACAGTAATAAGGGCCGGTAAGTCGTAAAAGAAAAGCTAGCGAATGCTAGCTTTTTTGTTGCTCTTTTTTACTCAAGTCTGATCAGAGCGTTATTTTTTTTCTTTTGAGTGAGATTTTTTATTGGGCGCCTGCTTTGTGTTTTCGGCAGCTTTCGCTTCGTTTTGCTCAGCCTCGCACTCTTTTGGTTTTTGATCTTGCTGCTCGTCATCTTTGCTTTCGCGCACGCCGTGTGCCTGCTTCCAGTCGTTCCAGCGTTCGTGCGCAAGGCGCTGCATGCTCGAGGTGGTATCGGCCTCATCGATGATCTCTTTGCCTGTTAAATGCTCAAAAATATCTTCGATGGTGATGATCCCTTGTACGTCGCCGTACTCATCAACAATAAGCGCTAACTGCGCGCGTTTTTGTAGCAGGCGATCGAAAACTTTTGGCACTGATGTGGAGCTGTGCACAACCGGCAGCAGGCGCATTACTGAGCCGAGCGTTTTTTTGCCTTGATTGCTTTGGATTGCAGAAAACAGCTCTAATCTGTGCACAAAGCCGATAATGTTATCGCGCTGATTGGTATAGACTAACGGGCGCGAGAAAGGCGTGTCGTTGTGCTCTTGTAAAAATTGCTCGATAGTCATGGTGGCATCGACACGAAATAAAACCGTGCGTGGCGTCATCAGCTTTGTGACAGGAACATCACGCAGGCTTAGCAGGTTGGTGAGCATGGTTGACTCATCATCTGCAAGCTCGCCGCTCTCTTTAGCTAGCAGCGCAATGGCAGAGAGCTCATCGCGCATTTTTGGCTCTTGTTTGCCTTGAGAAAGGCGTTTTGTGAACTGCTCAGACATCCAGACGAAGGGGCCGAGCAAAATAATCATCCAGTTTAGCAATGAGGCGGAAAATGGCGCCAGTGTGCGCCAGTAGGTTGCGCCAATGGTTTTGGGCATGATTTCTGAAAGAAATAAGATAGCCAGCGTCAAAACGCCCGAGAAAAGGCCAAGCCA
>JBOFXO010000011.1:0-4765 GCA_051654185.1 Vibrionaceae bacterium
ACCTTTTCTAACTCTAAGCGCATGCACGACAGCTTTGATGTGCAGCGCGATCATCTTAAATTGCTCACCCGCTTAAAAGAGCTATTAAAACCTGACGGTTGCATTGTTTTTTCTAACAATAAACGTCATTTTAAGATGGATATCGAAGGCTTGTTACACGCAGGTCTTAGTGCGGTTAGCCTCTCGCATAAAACATTACCTTTTGATTTTGAAAGAAATAAACACATTCATAACAGCTGGCTGATTGAACCTAGTAAGCCGCAGTAGCCGTTTTGTAGCATCATGCGCTTTGTGTCAAACAAGGCGCAATTTATTGATTTAAATAATTTTGCTTTTACCCGATGGGATCACACGATGGCATTAATTAGTATCTATAACGCTCAGCTTGCTTATGGCGATGTCCCTTTGCTTGATCATGCTGAGCTTATTTTGCAGCCCAATGAACGCGTTTGTTTAGTGGGGCGTAATGGCGCGGGCAAGTCGACGTTAATGAAGGTGTTAGCGGGTGACGTTTTGCTTGATGATGGCACGCTGCTGCGCCAGTCTGATCTTAAAGTGGCAAGACTTGAGCAAGATCCGCCTAAAGAGTCGAATGAGCGGGTGTTTGATTATGTTGCGCAGGGGCTTGCTCAGGCTAAAGAGCAGCTTAACGAATATCATGCGCTGCTAAATACCATGGAAAATGAAGCATCGGCGCAAAATATCGCCCGTCTTGCGCAGCTGCAAGATGAGATGGAGCGCTCGGGCGCTTGGCGTTTTGAGCAGCAACTAGAAAATGTGCTCAGCTGGCTGCAATTAGAGGGTAATAAAAAACTGTCAGAGTTATCAGGCGGATGGCAGCGTAAAGCGGCGCTTGCACGCGCGCTGGTTTGCCAACCTGATATCTTGCTGCTTGATGAGCCAACTAACCATTTAGATGTCGCGACCATTTTGTGGTTAGAGCAGTTTTTAAAAGAGTTTTCGGGCACGATTGTTTTTATCTCGCATGATAGAGCTTTTATTCGCTCAATGGCGACGCGCATTGTCGATTTAGATCGCGGCAAGCTGACTTCTTGGCCTGGCAACTATGAGAAATATTTGACCGGCAAAGAGGAGTGGTTACGTGTCGAAAGTGAGCAAAATGCGCTTTTTGATCAAAAGCTTGCTCAAGAAGAGGTTTGGATCAGGCAAGGCATTAAAGCGCGCCGCACGCGTAATGAAGGACGGGTACGGGCGCTCAAAAAATTGCGCGAAGAGCGCGCCGGACGCATTGAGCGGCAAGGCAATGCGAATTTGCAAGTGGATGCGGCGGCTCGCTCAGGCAAAATTGTTTTTGAGGCCGATAAACTGACCTACCATCTGCCGGATAAAAAATTGATCGAACAATTTAGCTTTAACGTGCAACGTGGCGACAGGATTGCGTTGATCGGGCAAAACGGTTGTGGCAAAAGTACGCTGTTAAAGCTGATGTTACAAGAGCTTGCGCCGCACTCGGGCTCTTTGCACATTGGCACTAAATTGGAAGTGGCCTATTTTGATCAGTATCGCGAAATGCTTGATCCTGAGCAAAGTGTGCTCGATAACGTTGCCGGCGGCATGCAAGAAGTTGAGGTTGGCGGAAAACGCCGCCATGTCATGGGCTATCTGCAAGACTTTCTCTTTCACCCACGCCGCGCTAACACGCCGGTAAAGGCGCTTTCTGGTGGTGAAAAAAACCGCTTGATGCTGGCTAAAATCTTCTTAAAACCGTGTAATGTGCTGATCTTAGATGAGCCGACCAACGATCTTGATATTGAAACGCTTGAGCTTTTAGAAGAGCTTTTGACCAATTATGAAGGAACGCTGCTGTTAGTGAGTCACGATCGGCAGTTTATTGATAATACCGTTACTCACAGCTGGGTGTTTACTCAGGATGGTAAAATTGAAAAATTTGTGGGTGGTTATCACGACGCGCTGGCACAGCAAAAAAATCTGTTTAACCCCGTAGCTGACGCCGAACAAAGTCGACAAAAAGCACAAACTGAGCAAATAACAGCGCAAAAGGGTGATGTACAGGATAAGAAACAGCAGAAAAAGTTGTCATACAAATTGCAAAGGGAGTTAGAATATTTACCTCAGTTGATAGAAGAACTTGAAGAAAATATTTCAACTTTACAAAATCAAGTTAACCACCCAGATTTTTTCCAGCAAGACCAAGCCTCTACACAATCAGTGCTGCAGCAACTCGCACAGACGCAAGCGCAACTTGAAGAGGCTTTTTTACGTTGGGAAGATCTTGAGCAGCAGAAAGGATCATAAAAGTGTCAAACACTCGCAAATTATCAGCGATTGCACTCGTTTTAGCGGGGATCCCGCTCGCATCGCAAGCCGCATTTTATAATGTCACCTTGCTAAAAGATGCCGCTAACGACACGCAAACAAAAGCAAGCACGATTTCACCGGATGGCACACAAGTGGCCGTTACCGAGGTGCATGGGGCTTTAGGCTTAGATCGCGAATATGAAATGCCTTTTTTAGTCGATGCCGAGCACTTTGTTAATAGCCATGAAGATCTTAATTTTCTTTGTGAAAATTTTTATGGCTATAACACTTGCAATGCGTGGGCTGATGAGCGCTGGTTTGGTCGTAAAGCGTCGGGCGAGATTTGCACAGGCAGTGATCCAGAGCAGCTGTGCAGAGGCGGTTATCGTAAAGAGATCAGTGCTTGGCAAATCGGTTATACAAGCTTGCAAACGAGCTTTTTAAATGTAAATACCCCTATTAACCCATTTGCGAATGGCGTAGCAGGCACGCCGCCACTAGGCTTCCCGCAAGCAGATTCTACGGATGTGCAGATCAGCGCGATAAGTGACAATGGTAATGTGGTCGGTAATTCAAGCTCGCCTTATTTTAAAGGCACAGGGCTTAATGCGCGTGCTTTTACTCAGCGGGGCTTTTTTGATGATGTTGAGCTGCAGCCTCAAGCTCTCACACCGCTTATTGAAGCTGTTGGGCAGACAAAAGCGAATGCGGTGATTGACTTAGCCGGCACAGCGCTTGTTTTTGGCTCAGCATCAGTGGCTAACATGGCAGCTCCTGCTGATGGCAATGTTGCTCCGCAAGACTCTTTCTTACCGAGTTTAGCGGCTTGTGCAGCTGATCAATTTGTCGGCTATCAAGAGCGAGCTTGCCAATATTTTTCATTTGCTAATCAAGCCTCTGTTTGGGCAGATCCTGCCGCTCAGCCAAAAGCCATCTCGATTGCAACCTTTCCTAATGGCGCCGTAGCAAATGGTAATGACACCGCACAAGCTAGCGTGCAAGCGGCTGCAAAAGTGAATAATGCGCGGCTTCCTACGCTGGTTGGCTTTAGCTCATTTAATGAAAATGGTGAGCAGCTGTTTGCGCGCGCTGTGAAATTCACACCAAAAGAAGGCCTTGATGAAGCGGCGTGTTTAGATAAGCTTGATAACTGTTGGACACAAACCCTTTTGCCAGGGCTTGATATACGCAGTAGTGATGGAGCGGTGATCTACCGTTATACGGTTGCTAATGACATTAACGAAAACGGCATTGTTATCGGTGGTCTTAAATATTCTCGTTTAAATGCAGGAAGTTATACTGAGCGGGTGTTTGTGTATGACAATAACAGCAATCAAACACGCGAGCTTGGCAGCGCTGACAGTTCACTGTTTTTTGATGGCGCGAACATGCAAGCAAGAAGCATCAATAATAACAATGAGCTAGTGGGGCTTGTGGACGTAGAAAATACCCGTGATCGCAGGCGGCGTCAGCGTGGCTTTATTTTCTTACACGGCGATGCGCCTAATCTTGCCAGTTTTAGCAATCAAAGAGGCTGGCTATTAGACGATTTGACCAATGATGGTAATGCCTCTAGCGAGTCAAACCGATATCGTATTGCTGATGCTTCTGCTATCAGTGAAGATGGGACTATTGTTGGCTCTGCATTTTACTGTGAGCAGGGTTATAGCTCGGTTGCACACAACGCGCCTTGCGCAGGCACTGAGCGGTTAGTGGCTGTGCAATTAAAACGCGATCTGCAAGGCACTATTACACCTCGCTCAGATCAGGCAGAGGCCCCTATTGAACGCTCTGGCTCATCATCTGGTCTGTTTGAGCTGGCCTTTTTAGGACTGTCGGCAGGATTTGCGGCCATGCTGCGCAGAAAAAAGAGCTAAGGTAAAAGTTTAAAAAATTTAATGGGCACATAAGTGCCCATTTTTATTATCGGGAGTTTTTTTAAAAAGAAGAGGTGTCTTGAAATAGCCCGACTTTAAGATCTTTAGCAGCATAGATCTGTTTACCATCGACATAAACAAGGCCGTTCGCTAATCCCATGACTAATTTGCGATTGATCACGCGTTTCATCTGAATGTGATAAGTCACTTTGCTGGCTGTTGGCAACACTTGGCCGGTAAATTTTACTTCGCCTACGCCAAGGGCGCGTCCTTTACCTTGCCCACCAATGTGGCCTAAGAAAAAGCCTACTAGCTGCCACATCGCATCAAGTCCAAGGCAACCCGGCATGACAGGGTCGCCTGGAAAATGGCAGTCAAAGAACCATAGACTTGGATCGATATCAAGCTCAGCAATGATCTCGCCGTTGCCAAATTCGCCGCCTTCAGTGGTGATTTTGGTGATCCGGTCCATCATCAACATGTTAGGTGCAGGAAGCTGTGGTGCGTCGCCTGGGAAAAGTTTTCTTTGGCTTGAAGAAAGAAGTTCTTCTTTTGTGTATGACGTTTTTTTCATTCTGCTCTGTTCTCTAAAATGTTATATAGCGAGA
>JBOFXO010000012.1:0-3442 GCA_051654185.1 Vibrionaceae bacterium
GGCAAGTTTGCAAAGCTAAAAATAACCGGTTTTGTCACCTGTAATTCACCTGCGGCAACTTGCGCTAGCAACCTTTCGCCATTATTCATTAAAAGCTGCCAATCTTGCTCATCGCCGAATTGATGCAGCGCGCCAAGCGCAATTTCATGATAAGAGATGGTACGTGTGAAAGGAGGATCTATCGGTGTTGGGATCCGGCCTAAAATGCTGGTAATGTGCCCGTTCGCCTTTAAATGGGGAACCAACTCTGCCGCACTTTGACTACTCACGGCATCAAAAACAGCAAAATATTTTAGTGTTAGCTGCGATTGTGTACGATATACCGCCCTGATCCCAAGCTCACGCGCCTGAGTTTCACTTAAGCTTGCAGAAAGCACATCAACAGCGTACCCCGCTTGTAAGAGCAGCTGCGCCAGCAGTCGATTTACCGCGCCAAATCCGGCCAACAGCACATCACTTTGTGGCCTAGACGGTATTTTTTCAAATGCTTGCCATGCCGTGAGCATCGAACAAGGCAGCGCGGCCGCGACTTCAAAGCTTAAATTATCAGGCAGCAATAACACACGCTGTGCATCTAAAGCCGTAAAGCGAGCAAAACTACCGTTACGCCGCAGCGCCGCATGGTACGCCACACGGCGGCCAATCAGAGCTGCATCAACGCGCGCTCCGACCTCGACAATCACCCCTGCGCCATCAACGCCTGGGACATGTCCATCAAGCCAGCCATAAGCATTGGTATTGATCAATTTCCAATCGACCGGATTTATTCCAATCGCATGATTTTTAACTAAAATTTCATTTTCAGCTAAAGCCGGCAACTGCGCCGGCATCAAAGCCACACTGTGGCTTTTGCTTTGGTATCCCCAGATCTGCTGTTCCATTTTTATCCCTTTGAGCAAGACTTACCTGCCTGCAAAAAAACACAAAATACAAACAAACTATTACGGCTGATAAGGCGGGTAATCTGTGTAACCTTCCTCGCCACCACCATAAAGAGTCAGCCGTGCATCAGCATCAAATGGCGTCAGCGGCCAGTCATTTGCCAAACGCGCAACCAGATCAGGGTTAGTGATAAAAGGCGTACCAAAGGCCACAAAATCGGCATACTTTTGATCAACTAAGCGCTGCGCCGACTCTTTGGTTAACTTTCCTGCCACCATTATAGGGTTTGCGTAAAGCGCGCGTGCCTGCTGGCGAAACTCTTGCGACGCCTCAGTATGACGCGAAATGTTTTCTGAAAAATGCACGTACGCCAAATCCATAGGCTGCAACTTTGCAAGTAGCGCAAGGGTTAGCGATACGATTTCAGGATCATTGCCAGCAAATCCCTCTTCTACAAATGGCGATAAACGCACAGCCACTTTAGCGCTGCCAATCGCAGCAGCGATCGCCTGCAATGTTTCAAGCAAAAAACGCATGCGATTTTCTTGATCACCACCATAGAGATCTTGGCGCTGATTGCTTTCTAAACGCAAGAAAGTGTCAAACAGATAGCCGTGCGCGGCATGCAGCTCAATCCCATCAAACCCTGCAGCAATGGCATTTTTTGCCGCTTGCACAAAATCTGCGATGGTCGCTTTGATCTCAGTTTCACTCATCGCTTTTGGCGCCTCAGTTTCGATCATGCCAAAACCGCCCTCAGGCAGAGGACCAAAAACTTGATCAGCAATTTTTATTGCAGATGGCGCAAGCGGCTGAGCTCCTGAAATAATGGAATGGCTACGCCGGCCAACGTGCCACAGCTGAATAAAAATTTTGCCGCCCTCTTGGTGCACAGCTTGTGTCACCTTTTTCCAGCCTTCAATATGCTCGGGCGTATAAATGCCCGGCGTCATCGAATAGCCGCGAGCCACAGCAGAAACAGGCGCTCCTTCTGTAATGATCAGGCCTGCACTTGCACGCTGCGCGTAATAGCTCGCCATCATATCATTAGGGATATCACCTGGCTGCGAGGTGCGTGAGCGCGTCATTGGCGCCATCGCAATGCGATTTTTGGTGTGCAGCGCTTGCCCTTTGAATTCTTTAAACATCACTTTACCTGCTCTTGATAAGTAGGATAGTCAGTCAGCCCTTTTTCGTTACCGCCAAAGAGCGTTGCAGGATCATGCTCAGCAAGCGGATAACCATGGCGCATACGCTCAGGCAGATCAGGGTTTGCAATAAATGGGCGGCCAAAACCTATCATATCGGCAAGACCATCACTAATAGCCTGCTGCGCCTTTTGCGCGTCATAACGGCCTGCATAAATCAGCACGCCTTGAAAGGCTTTGCGCAGCGCTTGTTTAAATGACAAAGGCGTATCTGGCGCATCGTCCCAGTCCACTTCTGCAATGTGCAAATACACAATGCGGTGCTTGCTCAGCAGCGCAGCAGCAGCGGTATAAGTTTCAACAGGGTTGGCATCCACTGTACCATTAAGGGTGGTCAAAGGTGCTAAACGCACGCCGACACGCTGCGGGCCAATCGCATCAACCAAGGCGGTGACGACTTCATCAAGAAAACGCAGACGATTTTCTAAGCTGCCGCCATAAGCATCAGTACGATTATTTGATTCGGAATCAATAAATTGATTGACCAAATAACCATTAGCGGCATGCAGCTCGATACCATCAAATCCTGCTTCTATCGCATTGAGCGCGGCTTGTCGATAATCAGCAATCACTTGTTCTATATCTGCTTTTGTCATTGCACGCGGCTGAACCACGTCAACAAAGCCCGGTGCATCAGAGCCATTGTCGATAAAAACTTTCACATTTTTTGCAATAAGATCTGAAGAAGAAATTGGCTGCGCGCCACCAATATTGTCGGGATGGGTCACCCGACCAACGTGCCACAGCTGCGCAAAAATAACGCCGCCTTGCGCATGTACCGCCTGCGTGGTTTTACGCCAGCCGGCAATCTGCTCTGCGCTATAAATTCCCGGAGTCCAAGCGTAGCCTTTTGCGGTTGGGGAAATTTGAGTACCCTCTGCAACGATAAGGCCGGCGCTTGCACGCTGCGCGTAATAAGTCGCCATCATGTCGTTGGCAACATCACCGGGCTGCGAAGCCCTAGAGCGAGTCATTGGTGGCAAAACGATACGATTTTTTAGTGTTAAATCACCCAATTTTACTTGTTCAAACAATGAATTAGACATATTAAACCTCTCTATGCAATGAAAAAGATACTATCAGACGAAAGCAGAGGCATTTATATCAATAAAAGCAAATCAAATTTGTCAAATTTGCAACAAACTAAAACGGCGCAACGGCTGTCATTCCTCTACAAAATGACCAGTGAATACCATCAGATACCAATTAGCAAAACAGACTTGAGGGGGATAGCTAAAAGCGGCCATTGCGCAAAAAGTTTAACGACTGCATCAAGCAATGTTTTGTTGAAGAATTTCCCCTGCAGTCAAAAGACAAAGTAAAGGATCAAAAGCACGATATGCAAAAACGCA
>JBOFXO010000013.1:0-5505 GCA_051654185.1 Vibrionaceae bacterium
CAAGTGCGTGAAAAGGCGCGCCATCTGTGATAAATCGCCCCTTACACAGCGTTGGGTAGCCGGCTTGCTCGTTTGGCAAATAGCGGTCGATCAAAATGCTGTTTAGGCGCGATTCAAGCCCTTGGCTTGTTTGCTGCCAGCGTACGTGGCTTGCCGGCGAGCAGGCGCCGACCGTATTAGGAGACTGCCCTGTTAAATACGAAGACAAATAGCAGCGGCCTTCTGCCATAATGCACAGGCTGCCAAAAGCAAACACTTCAAGATCCACACTGACAAGGCGCGAGAGCTGCGTGACTTGCTCAATCGATAACACCCGCGGCAGTACGACGCGTTTGACATTAAAATGCTCTTGGTAGTAGGCGATGGCCGCGCTATTTGTGGCGCTCGCTTGCACGGAAAGGTGCAGCTCAAGGTTTGGGTAGCAGCGCGCGGCGTATTCAAGCAGTGCAATATCGGCGATGATCAGCGCGTCAACTTGCAGACTTGCTGCTAAATCAACAGCCTCACTCCACTGTGAAAAATTGTTTGGGTGAGCAAAGGTATTGAGCGCAACGTGCAATTTTTTCCCTTGATCATGCGTGTAGTTAACCGCCTGCATAAGCTGCTGATCGCTAAAATTAAGACCGGGAAAATGGCGCGCATTGGTGCCACCTTTAAAACCGATATAAACCGCATCTGCGCCGCAGCTTAGCGCTGTTTTGAGCGTGGGTAAATTTCCCGCAGGACAAAGCAATTCCATGAAGCAACCTTAACTAGTTGTGACAGCTTGCATTGTAATACGGATGGTAAAATTTGTGTGCACTAGCGCCGGCTGCGCTGTCATTTACTTGATCTAGGCAAGCTTTGCTCACTGTTTTTCTTGAGCTGTACGCAATATTGCAAAAGGGGCGCCGTTTAGCGCGCCCATTTGTTGCAAATGATGTTTGTTGATAGTGTATTTTTGTTGAAGCTATAAAACTTGCTATTTACTCAATGAAAGCCTGTGGTGTAGCTGTCATAAGCTTGCGATCAAGCCATGAATAAGCGCTCAAATTTTTGATGGGGCATCGGCTGGTAAAAAAGATAGCCTTGGAGCTCGTTGCAGCCTGTTTCTTGCAATAAGAGCGCCTGCTGCTGTGAATCAACGCCTTCGGCGACCACATTAAGCTTAAGTGTTTGGCTAAGCTGGATAATATTTTTTAGCAATTCATGTTTTTGGCTGTCTTTATCTAACCTTTTGGTAAAGGAGCGATCAAGTTTTAGCTCATCGATAGGATGATTCATCAAATAGCAAAGCGATGAAGAGCCGCTGCCAAAGTCATCAACCGATAGTGAAAAGCCTAAATATTTAAGCTTGGTTAAGATGTGCATAACCGATTGATCATCTTGTCTTATTTCACTTTCTGCGATTTCTAAGGTGAAATCACGTGGATTGACTGAATATTTTTGTAAAAGCGCTGTGATGCGCGTGATGAAATTGGGGGTTAAGATCTGCAAACAAGAGAGATTGATGGCAATTTTACCCGGCGAGATCTTTTGTTTTTTCCACCATAATGCGTGCGTAAACACTTGTTCAATAACAAAAAAGCTAAGTTTTTCTATTATTTTTTCTTGTTTAGCGATGGCAATAAAATTCAGTGGTGGAATAAAGCCTTGCTCAGGGTGAAACCAGCGTATAAGCGCCTCTGCTCCCTTAATTTTTTGGGTTTTAGCGCATAGCTTAGGTTGGTACCACACTTGCAGCTGATTCTTTTCAAGCGACTCTTTTAAATCGTTTTTGATAAGCTCTGAGAGTTTTTTGGGCTCAGTAATGGCAAAATGCAGATGAGTCATTTTTTGCATCGTGCTTTCTTGTGCCAGTGCAATGGCGTTGGTCAGCAGTGTTTGCGCATTTTTGTTATAGATAGAGGCGTGGTCGATGCCCGCCGCGCAGATCACCGAAGAGTTGGCGGTGTTGGTGTAATAGTTATTTTGGATAGTTTTGACTATTTTTTGCGCCAGCTTTTCAGCATTAGAGGCTGTTAACGCGCTGATCGCGATCGCGATTTTCTCATTAATGATACAAAATTTTGCAATAGCGTTTTGCTCGGTAAGCAGCTTAGAAACCAGCGGGGCGATTTCATCGCTAAGCGTCAGCTCTTTGTTGCCCGTTTGTGAGCAAAAACTGTGGGCTTCTATGCAAATAGCGCTGAAGTTTGCAAGCTGTTTAAGCTGCTCTTCCATGAAAAGATCAAAAGCATCTCGCTTTGCATAATTGCTTAATAAAGCTAGCTTATTGGATGCCTGCATTAATACAGATGTGGTCATTGGGTAAACAAGCGGCAATAGATCGCGATTTTTGCGCTTGCTTTTTTTTGCGCGGATAAAACTGCGAGTGTCTAATGGTGGCGCTTGCTGTGAGATGTGTTGCTGTTTTTGCGAATATGTAGGCTCCTTTAGGTAAAATTGCATCAAAGCTTGGTGATAGGCTTCAATATATTTCAAAACGCCTGCTGTTAGTTTTTGCGTGCCGTTTTGATCGTAAATGAGGCTTGCCAAACAGGATGAAAATTGTTGGCTAGCGTATTTTTTTTTAAAGAAACAAATCCATTTTTTCATACAATGGCTCGTATAACCCAAGTGCAAAATGCATTTTAATACGCTGTTATACATGAGTTGCGAGCCACTTTGGATAAAGATTTGCTGCTTTTTGCAACAATTCAACGCCACTGGGATCAGCATCTAAAAAAAATATGGCAAGGCGGCGCCTGTTTAAAAATTTCTGATTGTTATTTTTTTTTGGCATCATAAACTACCCGCTTTTGAGCGGTATTTTTATGCAGTGTGAATTTTTCTTGCAAGGACATTGCTTCTCTTGTGAGCGCTGTCAAATGCCTTATTCTCAGCAGATCGCGCTAAAAGATAAAGAAATCACTGAGCAATTTTCAGCCATGCCTGCGTTAACTTGGCTGCCTCCGGTAGTCAGTGAGCCTGTGGCCTTTCGTAACAAGGCTAAAATGGCTGTGCTGGGCACGCAAAAAAAGCCGATTTTGGGTGTTTATACCCGCGCGGGTAGCAGCGTTTCTTTGGTGCGTTGCCCTTTATACTCTTCTTCAATGCAAGCTGTGCTGACGTATTTGCAAATCTGGATCGCTCTAGCGCAGCTTGCGCCTTATGATGTGCGCGCAAAAGCGGGCGAGATCAAATATGTTTTGCTGACGCAAAGCGTAAACAGTGGACAGATGCTGCTGCGTTTGGTGCTAAATAGCGAAGCAAGTTTGCCAAAAATCATCCGTCACTTACCGACATTAAGAAAAAAATTTGCGCAAATAACGGTAATTTCTGCCAACATTCAGCCTGTGCATATGGCGCGTTTAGAAGGCGATAAAGAGATCTTTTTGACGGATGCGCAAAGTTTGCTCGAGCGTTTTAACGATGTGCCGATGGTGATCAGACCGAAAAGTTTTTTTCAAACCAACCCTAAAGTTGCCGAGCAGCTGTATGCGACTGCGCGCGAATGGGTGCGCGAGCTTGCGCCACCGTTAATGTGGGATCTTTTTTGTGGCGTAGGCGGGTTTGCGCTGCATTGCGCAGGGCCAAAAACGGCTGTGACGGCGATTGAAATCGAGCCTGAAGCTGTCGCTAGCGCTAAACAGTCTGCGGCATTAATGGGCATCGATAATATCGATTTTGCTGCGCTTGATTTAACACAATTTTCGTTAGATAAAGGTAATTTGCCGCAGCTTGTTTTGGTTAACCCGCCGCGACGTGGGCTTGGCGCGCATTTGTGCGCGCAGCTTGAAAGCGTAGCACCTGCGTATATTTTGTATTCAAGTTGTAATTTGCCTAGTATGCTGACAGATCTAACGCACCTTAGCCGTTATCAGCCATGCAAAGCGCAATGGTTTGATATGTTTGCCCACACGCAGCATGCCGAAGTTTTGTGCTTGCTGCAACGCACTGGCGATGTGTGAACGTTGCGCCTAAATTTATTCATTTTAATAAGATAAGCATTGTGTAGGACAAAATATGTTTTTAGAGAATCTTCGCGGCGCCTTGGTCGAAAATGCCGCCTTTTTTTTTCAGATCCCAGCGAAATTGACGCCAGCGCCAATTCGTAATTTGGTGGTAAAAAGCGCCTTGCAGCAGGCGTTAGCTGCGCAAATTGCGCAGGGTGATCTGGATTTTTTACTGGGGCGCACGCTAGAAGTGCGGGTCAATGATCTTGATTTTTGTACTTTTATCAGCCTACAAGAGCACACTCTTGTGGTCACGCATGAGCAAGAGGCCGA
Organism: Vibrionaceae bacterium; assembly: GCA_051654185.1. Taxonomy (GTDB): domain Bacteria; phylum Pseudomonadota; class Gammaproteobacteria; order Enterobacterales; family Vibrionaceae; genus Enterovibrio. The sequence goes on from JBOFXO010000013.1 coordinate 4,251, forward strand.
AGCAGATGTACGCTTTAGTGGCTGCTTGAACGATCTGTTATTGCTTGCCGCGCGTAAAGAAGATCCAGATACGCTCTTTTTTCAGCGCCGCCTTTTAATTGAAGGGGATACTGAGCTTGGGCTGCAAGTAAAAAATGCGTTAGATAGTGTGGATTTAAGCGCGCTGCCGTCGTTTGTGCAAATGGGCTTGTCGTCGCTCGGCGATTTTGTTGCGCAGGGGCTACAGCAAAGGCCGCAGATTTCCGCGCTGTAAGCTACGCCGCACAAAAAAGAGACGTCATTTATGAATAAAAAAGAGCAGCTGGCCTTGATGGGGATTTGCAGTTGGCAGCTGCGAAAGCCGCACCATGTTAGGTCGAGCCGCTGCACGACTGCGCTCGAGCTGCCTGAGGAGTGTCAGCTGCTTTTTGTGGCAGAGTCTGCGCCGCAGCTTGAACACAAGGCGTTATTTAACAGTATTTTGCAAAGCCTTTCGCTCACCTTTGCGCAGGCTTTTTATATGCCGCAGCTTGATTTAGGGCAAGTTTCTTTTAGTAATACGCCGCCGCAGTGGCTGTGGTTTTGTGGTAAGCAATACAATAACGCAGATAGCACAAGCCTCATCTCACAGGCAAAATCACAAGGCTCGCGCGTTTTAGTTTCTGCGCCGTTATCGGTGCTTACGGTGCAGGTGAGTGCTAAGCAAAAATTATGGCAGCAGATCAAACAGTATGCAGTTAGTTGACGTTAGTGATGTAATAGAGCAGGTGGTTGCGATTGAGCAGCAAGCACATGCTTTCCCGTGGTCGGACGCTTTGTTAAAAAAAACAGCTGGGCGATTTGATTGTAATAAGGCGCTGCTACGCGACGGGCAGGTGGTCGGCTACTTTTTTTCGCAAGTGATTGTGGGAGAGGCGTCGCTGCTTAATTTTGTGATAGCTCCACGCTGGCAAAAACAAGGGCTTGGGCAAAAATTGCTCCAGTTTTTTTTGCAGCAGGCAAGCTTGCTAGGCGCTGAGCAAGCGTGGCTTGAAGTGCGCCAAAGTAACAGCCGCGCCATTGCGCTTTACGAGCTAGCGGGGTTTAACGAAATCGATCGCCGTTACGCTTACTACCCTACTTTGGATGGTAAAAAAGAAGATGCGCTGGTAATGAGCTACTGGTTTGAACCTGAGTTTGGCGATTTGCGCTGATATAGCAGACAAAAAGCGCCGATTGCGGCGCTTTTTCTTTAGTCAATTTGTCAAATTTTAAGTAGCTTTTAAGCGAGCAGCTC
>JBOFXO010000014.1:0-1597 GCA_051654185.1 Vibrionaceae bacterium
TTACGCAGCTGTTGCAGCTGTTTTTCAACAGTTACGTGAACTTACAAACAAGATAATTAAATTTATCAAAAAAATTAGCATATTACTGCGAAAAATTTATCGGTACGCCAAAAGCAAGGTGACAGGTACAAGAGTCAAATTTAAACAGCGCTCATCAAAAAGATCCATCAAAAAAGACATGCATCACCACACAAGCAAACGGTTGACTTTGCGCTTAGGCTATTTATCGCTAAACCAGATATCACCAAAATAAGCGCGCCCCGATTGCTTGCTGTTATCGCCATCACTCATTAACGCTACGATATCGATGTGGCTAAAATCTTCGTTAAAGGCTTGACGCAGATCGGCTTTCACATTGCGCTTGTAGCTGCGCCATTGCTGCACATGCTTAGCGCCGCTTTCAACCGCAATTAACATGGCTTGAGCAGTAAAAGCATTAACCCATATGCTTTCAGCCGGCTGCTGGCTTGCCCAAACGTAATTGATAGTTTTAGACGAAATGCCAAGCAGGCCACGCTGAACAACAACATAAAGGCGCGCGGGATAATCATCGCCAGCTTTCGTTTTCTCATTGAGAGCCGGCCAAGCTTTATCCACCTTCCAGCGCCAGTTAAGGTACGGGGTGCGGCTTAAGTCAACCTTGATCCGCTTAAATTTGCCTGACGCGCCCTCAGACACAGTTGCGACAAGAACTTGCGTGTTTTCATCGCGCTGTAACTGATATTGCGTTTTTCCTTTGAAGATCTTATCTTCCCATCCACTGAGAAGCCCTTGTGAAAATTGCCCAACAGGGATAGTTTGCGCGCAAGCTAGGCTTGAAATTAAAACAGCGATCAGGCTTAGTGGATACATCAAGATCCTATTCATTTTTTAGCTCCTGCTCAGTTAACACTTGATACGCGGCAAAGATACGTGTCACCGTGGTGACGGCACATAACAAGGCAAAGCTATACGCAAGCGTCGTAAATAGCTGTGGCAAGAGGCACATTAAGCAAAATACCACTATGGTCTCGGTAGCTTCAGTAAAGCCTCCAAGGTAATAAAAGCCTTTGCGCGGATAAGCGGCGCTACTTAGGCCGCGTTTAGCCGCTAAAATGGCAAAGGCTAAAAAGCTGCACCCTGTGCCAACAAAGCTATAAATGAGCGCAGCCGCTGCAAGCGCATTTTCGTTAGGATTTGCAAAAGCAAAGGCTAAGGGGATGGCGGAGTAAAATAAAAAATCGAGCGTGATATCAAGAAAGGCCCCGCGATCGGTTGGCTGACTTTGCCTTGCCATTGGCCCATCAAGGCCATCTGCAAGGCGGTTTAGCAAGATAAACGCCATTGCCCAAATCGCGTGCTGCGTAATAATTAGTGGTACCGCGCACAGGCCAAGAGCAAAGCCAAACCAAGTGACGTGATCAGCGCGCAGCCCCATCCGCAACAATTGCAGGGCTACGCCATTAATCGGTTTTTCTGCGAAATTAAGCACTTGCCGATCAAGCATGCTGAAGCTCCTCCATCTTAATTATTCTGCCATTGGGTGGAACATCGGCAAGATCATGCGTGACAAGCACTGTGGGTATGCCCATTTGCGCAATTTTTTCATAGACAAAGC
>JBOFXO010000015.1:0-3057 GCA_051654185.1 Vibrionaceae bacterium
TGGGGGATTGTGGCATTGAATGCTTTCGAGTACGCATCTTGAATATAAGCTTGCAATTGACTTATTTCTTGTGCTGATCGTGCCAAAACCAGCTTATAAGGAGAAACTGTCACGAAATTCATAAAAATGCCCTCATCCGCCACTCTTGATCATAAAGATATGCGCGGATTATTAATAAATAATTAAGAGCAACTCAGTGAGGAGAAATTTATTAGCGAAAAATTTAAATTTATTGCAAAACGTTATGAAAAGAACTTGTCAAGATGACACTGCGCATAAAAATCCCCAACCAAGCTGTGATAAAAAACAAATTTATCAATTAGTTGTAGTGATATGGAGATGGTATGCAAAACAATGATTTTTAAACTTCTCGTTTGTTTATAGCGAAGCGGCGCCACGTAGCTAAAAGCGTGTGGCGCTGCGCTTATGTGGTATTTAAGAGTTAAACCAATAAAATTGTGCTAAACCCTAAAGCTAAAAATAAAATGGCGCAACCAATACGGATCCATTTTAGCGGTAACTTTTCGGCAAAAAGCTTGCCAACCAAGACTACAGGAACATTCGCGAGCAGCATTCCAAGCGTTGTGCCAATGGTAACCATCATCATAGATTGATATTTAGCGGCTAATAACACGGTTGCAATCTGAGTTTTGTCACCGATTTCTGCAATAAAAAACAGAACAAATGTGGCTAAAAAGGGACCAAATTTATCAAGCTTACTCGGCTCTTCATCCATTTTATCAGGGATCAGAATCCACAGCGCCATGGCAATAAACGCACCAGAGATAATGTACGTCATCATTTTAGGCTCAATCCAGCCATTAATAAATTCGCCCACCCATGCCGCGCAGCAATGGTTTAGTACAGTGGCAAAAAAAATGCCAGCAATGATTGGCCAAGGCTTGTGGAATCGGCAGATCAAAAGCAGAGCAAGTAACTGTGTTTTATCACCAATTTCGGCAATCGCCACAGAAAGCGTTGAAGTTAAAAAAGCTTCCATAATTGTCATCTATTAAAGTAAATAAGAAAGATCAGCTGCTTGTATGGCTAAAAAGAAATAAAGAGAGAGCCTCATGAAGAGGGGCTTTATTCAATCAGCGGCAATTCGGCGCGCAGTATAACGACTTACTAATCGTTGTGATAGCCTTTCTCTATCAATTGGTTAGCGCGCAAGCATCACGTAAATGAGGAGAGGACTGCTACAGAGCATGCAAAAGAGATCCTATAATAAGGACTTAAAAATTAATCAGTTATATCAGCTGACTTTTTTCAGCAAAAAACCAAAAAGGAAGCGTTCCTAGCAGCCCCTCTGCCTTTTCTGATATTATTTTCTGTACAAAAAGCAACCGTAATGTACAATATTTTCTAACATTGAAACGGCAGCACAAGCCTAAAAAAACGAGGAAATCATGGCTAAGCCAGGCACTACCGGAATTATTAGAATTATTCACGCATTTAAATACAGCTCTCAGGGGCTAAAAGCGGCTTGGCGCGATGAAATTGCCTTCCGCCAAGAATTACTGATGATTATCGTACTGACGCCGGCTAGTTTTTGGATCGGCCACACGCTTGCTGAGTCGTTGTTACTCATCACGCTGGTCTGGCTGCTCGCTATTGTTGAACTGCTTAATTCAGCCATTGAGGCTACAGTCGATCGGATCGGCTCTGAACAACACCCTCTTTCAGGAAAAGCCAAAGATATTGGCTCAGCCGCTGTTCTTGTTACGCTTGTGCTTAACGGTATAGTTTGGGGCATTGTTGTGGGGCGAAATTTATTCAATTGGTGGTAATTGGTGGCAACAAAAGCAAGGAGTGATTCGAAAATCAAAGGCCTTTAATGTTTGCGCGTAAGGGTTTCAAATTTCTTAAAAATAACAAAAACAGTAAATGCGTAGGCATCAGCGCAGAAAATCATCATAAAACAGACACAAATGTCAGATAAAAACAGTACAAATCATGGGCATCACAAAACAGTGGCCTTCTAAGATGACTCAGTTTCTTTTAGTTAAAAACGCTGAGTGCGAAGAAGGCCATTAGCTCAAATTTTTATCCCAAAAAACACACAGGCAAGTGTTTATTTCTCATGTTGTTTTTTCGTTATGATCAAGCTTAATCCGATTGAAACAGCTAAAATAATCGCAACCACAAGTAGCGCTATGGTGGTTGGGATCTTGTAGATATCAAGCAGCAACATTTTGACACCAATGAAGATGAGGATCAAAGCCAGCCCATACTTGAGCAAAGAGAAACGATCTGCAACACCCGCAAGCAAAAAGTACATCGCCCTTAGTCCCATAATGGCAAAAATATTTGAGGTTAGGACAATAAAGGGATCGGTTGTCACGGCAAAAATGGCTGGAATACTATCAACGGCAAAAATAAGATCACTCACCTCAACCAATACTAAAATCAAAAATAGCGGCGTCGCATAACGCACACCGTCACGCCAAACAAAAAACCTTTCCTCTTCAAGATGTTCTGTCACCTTAAAATGACGCCTCATCCAACCAAGCAGAGGGTTGTTCTCCAAATCGGGCTCTTTATCCGCAGCCCACAGCATTTTAGCCCCTGTAACAAGCAAAAATGCACCAAATAAGTAGAGGATCCAGTGAAATTCACTGATCAGCCAGCTTCCGGCAAAAACCATTCCTGCCCGCATGACAATAGCACCAAGCACCCCATACAGCAGCACGCGGCGCTGATATTGCGCTGGAATGGCAAAATAGTTAAACAACATTAGCCAGACAAAAACATTGTCAACGGCCAATGCCTTTTCAATCAGATACCCCGTAAAAAATTCGGTTGCTTTTTGATCTGCTAGCAGCTCTCCGCCATGGTGCTTAACCCAAAACCAGATCCCCACATTAAATAACAGTGCTGTGCTAAACCAGACAACAGACCAAATCGCCGCTTCCTTCAAAGAAACAACATGCGCCTTGCCGCCACCAACAAATCGAATATCAACCCATAACAACAACAAAACTAAGCTAAAAAAACCAACCCACATCCACCACTCGCCCATCTATTCATTCCTTAAAATTATTTCGCGGTTTACTG
>JBOFXO010000016.1:0-3522 GCA_051654185.1 Vibrionaceae bacterium
GTAGGCGCTTATTTGTTTGTTGATATGGCGCATGTCGCAGGACTGGTTGCTGCGGGCGTGTATCCATCACCACTGCCATTTGCACACGTTGTGACAAGTACAACGCACAAAACCTTAGCTGGGCCGCGTGGCGGACTTATTTTGTCTAATGCAGGCGAAGCTATCTATAAAAAGCTTAATGCTGCCGTTTTCCCAGGTGGACAAGGCGGCCCGCTGATGCACGTTATTGCGGCAAAAGCGGTTGCTTTTAAAGAGGCGATGGAGCCAGAATTTAAAGTTTATCAGCAAGCTGTGCTAGATAATGCTAAAGCGATGGCGGCGCAATTTAAAAAACGCGGTTACAAAATCGTTTCAGGTGGCACGCAAAATCATCTGTTTTTAGTTGATTTAGTTGACAAAAATATCACAGGTAAAGAAGCTGACGCTTTGCTTGGGTCAGCAAATATTACGGTGAATAAAAATAGCATCCCTAATGATCCGCGCGGTCCGCTTGTTACCTCAGGGATCAGGATCGGCACGCCAGCTATTACGCGTCGTGGTTTTAGTGAGCAAGAGGCGAAAATGGTGGCGGACTGGATTTGTGATCTGCTTGATGATCCGCAAGATTTAGCGATGATTGAGACGGTTAAAGGTAAGGTACTGCAAATTTGCCAACGTCTGCCTGTGTACGGCCAATAAGGGCACGTGCACAAAATCATTGTCTTATTTTTACCAGCGCCTAAAATTGGGCGCTTTTTCATATCTTTAACCTTATATGGCAAGGAGTGAGCATGTTTTGCCCATTTTGTGGCGCTCAAGAAACGAAAGTGATTGACTCAAGGCTTGTAGCTGACGGGCATCAAGTACGGCGGCGGCGCCAATGCCTGTCTTGCCATGAACGTTATACCACTTTTGAAACTGCAGAGCTGTTAATGCCGCGTATTGTTAAAACCAATGGCAATCGCGAGCCTTTTAATGAAGATAAATTACGCGGTGGCTTGCAGCGCGCGCTCGAAAAGCGGCCGGTGAGCACTGAAGACGTAGAGAAAGCCATCAATACACTAAAATCTAAGCTGCGCGCCACCGGTGAGCGCGAAGTGCCATCGACCTTGGTCGGCAATTTAGTTATGGATGCGCTTAAAGAGCTCGATCAGGTGGCTTACATTCGTTTTGCTTCGGTTTATCGCAGCTTTGAAGATGTGCGCGATTTTGGTATTGAGATTGCGCGGTTGGAAAAATAAATGAACCATCTTTCATGTACGCCAAGTGTGAGCCCCGTGTCAGCGAAAGACGTTGATGAGTTTTGGATGAAGCAAGCACTTGAGCTTGCAAAAAAAGGAATTTATAGCACCACGCCAAACCCGCGGGTAGGCTGTGTTTTGATCAAGGATGGTCAGTTGGTTGGCCACGGATTTCACTTTCGCGCCGGTGAACCTCATGCTGAGGTACATGCACTACAAATGGCGGGCAGCAAAGCGCAGGGCGCGTGCGCTTATATCACGCTTGAGCCGTGCTCGCATTTTGGCCGCACGCCGCCGTGTGCTGACGCGCTGATTGCCGCGGGCATCGTGCGCGTAGTTTGTGCTACGGTGGATCCTAATCCAAATGTGGCCGGCCGCGGTATTGCGAGGCTGCAAAATGCGCAAATTGAAGTTAAAGTTGGCGTGTGTGAAAATGAAGCTAAGGCGCTTAACGCTGGATTTTTAAAACGCATGCAGCACGGATTGCCTTTTGTGCAGTTAAAGCTTGCGTGCAGTTTAGATGGTCGCACGGCACTAGCGAATGGGCAAAGTAAATGGATAACTGGCGTTAGCGCACGCGCTGACGTGCAGGTTTTTCGCGCGCAGGCGTGCGCCATTTTATCAACGAGCGCCACAGTTTTAGCTGATGATCCTCAGTTGAATGTGCGTTTTGCTCAGCTTCCCGAGCCTGTGCAAGCTGAGTATCGCGCTCTAATGGGGCAAACGGTGCGCCAGCCGCTTAAAGTGTTGCTGGATAGTCAAGGACGCATTCCTGAAAGTGCGGCCGTTTTTGCGTCTGGCAAAACGCTTGTGATCACAGCGCAAGAGCAAGCACCATTTAGCCGTGAAAATGTCGAATTTATCTATATCGATCCGCAAAAAGAGAGCAATGTGCTAAAAGCTACGCTGCGCATTTTAGCGGCGCGCGGCATTAATTGGCTGTGGGTGGAAGCGGGCGCAAAGCTTGCGGCAAGTTTATTGCAGGCAAAACTTGTGGATGAGCTCATTGTTTATCAAGCGCCAAAATTAATGGGCGCAGACAGCCATGCGTTGGTGGCTTTAACGGGGCTTTCGCAAATGGATTCGCTGCCAGCTTTCACTTTTACTCAAGCAACTCAAGTGGGTTGTGATTTAAGGCTGCGCTTGCGCGCGCAGGCAGAAAGTAAGTTGGGGTAATTTATTGTGTTTACAGGAATAATTGAAGCTGTTGGCCACATTGAGGCTATTGTAAGCAAAAGTGAAGACGTTACCTTAAGGATCAATAGCGGCAGCTTGGATTTAGCCGATGTAAAATTGGGCGACAGCATTGCAACTAACGGCGTGTGTTTGACGGTGGTATCGCTAACGGGCAAAGGTTTTTGCGCCGATTTATCTAAAGAGACGCTGCAAAGCAGCGCTTTTTCTAGCTATGGTGTTGGCAAGCGGGTCAACCTAGAAAAAGCGATGCTCGCAACAACGCGCTTTGGCGGACATATTGTTTCTGGCCATGTCGATGGTGTTGCACGTGTGCTTAGCGTCACTCATGTTGGGCGCGCACTCGAATATTGGCTTGAGGCGCCGTCTGCGTTAGCACGTTATTTAGCGGTGAAAGGCTCGGTCACCATTGATGGGATAAGCTTGACTATCAACGCAGTAGAAGAAAACCGTTTTAAACTTACCATTGTTCCGCATACACAGACAAAGACCACATTAGTGGAGTATGTTGGCGGTTCACAAGTTAATCTTGAAGTTGACGTGGTGGCTCGCTATCTTGAGCGCCTTTTGCACGCACCGGCCGCGTCCGCCGCGACGCCTGAGCCTGCCGCTGGCGTGAGTATGGAAAAATTGGCCGCATGTGGCTTTTTAAAAAGGTGAAAAATGGCTATCAGTAGTGCACACGAGATCATAGAAGAGATCCGCCAAGGGCGAATGGTGATTTTGATGGATGATGAAGATCGCGAGAATGAAGGCGATCTTATCATTGCAGCAGAGCATGTGACGCCAGAAATCATCAACTTTATGGCTACACATGGGCGAGGACTTATCTGTCTGACATTATCAAAAGCGCGCTGTAAAACGTTAGGCCTTGCGCCGATGGTGCAAGAAAATGGCGCGCAGTTTTCAACGGCCTTTACCGCCTCAATAGAAGCGGCGCGCGGAGTGACTACCGGTATTTCGGCAGCAGATCGCGCAACCACTATTCGTGCTGCTGTCGCAAAAAACGCGCAGGCTTGCGACGTGGTGCAGCCTGGGCACATTTTTCCGCTGATGGCACAAGACGGCGGCGTCTTAACGCGCGCAGGACACACCGAGGCGGGCTGTG
>JBOFXO010000017.1:0-4861 GCA_051654185.1 Vibrionaceae bacterium
GCGCCACCGCCTGCGCGCCATCAACCAGCACTTTCGCACCAACTGCGCGCGCAATTGCCACCAGCTCTTTGATCGGCTGGCATGCCCCCGTGACATTACTCATGTGCGCCGCCGCAATCAATTTGGTACGCTCGCTAACAAGCGTCTTTAGGACGCAAAGATCAAGGGTTCCATCACGAGGATCAACAGGCCATTTCACCAGTTTTGCCCCGACTTGCCGCGCTGCTTGCTGCCATGGCAGCAAATTTGCGTGATGCTCAAGCTCAGAGACAATGATCTCGTCATTTTCCTGCAAAAAAACACGTGCAAAACTGTGCGCCACCAAATTAATGCTTTCTGTTGCACCTTTTGTAAAAACAATCCCTTGCGCAGAAGCGCCTAAAAATTGCGCTACCACCTCTCTTGCCGCTTCATAGCTATCTGTCGCCGCTCGCCCAAGCTGATGCGCTGCGCGATGTACATTAGCCTGTGAATTTTCATGAAATTGTGTCAGGCAATCAATCACCACACGCGGCTTTTGCGTGGTCGCAGCACTATCAAGATAAATCACAGTTTCGCCATGCGGCGCGCTTAGCGCAGGGAATTGGCTTCTGAGCTGACACAGGTCAAAATATTGGGGAGGGTTAGGCATAACAGGCTCACAGACAAAGAATTTAGCAAAAGAGATCGCAAGCTCAGCGCAACAAAGCGCGGCGGCTTTACAGCTGCGCAATTTACCATAAATTGCCGCTTACGAATAATCGCTAAGAAAACTCACAGCACACAGAAGGATGTAAATATGCACTTATAAGAAGTGCGGCTGAGCAAACTATTGGCGCAAAAAAGTGTCAATGAAACGATACTTTCTGCGAAAAAACAGGAGAAAAAAGCGAATATGGTAAAAAAACAACATTTTTAACAACTATTTTTCTGATTATTAAAACAACATCAAAAAATAGCTGCCTTTATCTAGTAAAAAAAAAAACTGTCTCTACACTTAGCTGCTGTCTTGATCTTGCTAAGAATGTAGAATTTTATTAGGTTGACCCTTGTACTGCGCTGAATATTTACCTTATAGCTAAGAGGCTTTGCCGCAAAACTTGCAATGATCGACAGACTAAAATTAACCAATATAAATATTGCCATCACAAAAGGTTTCTGCTATAGATACCGCCCTTTTTGACCTGATCGGTTAAGGAGAAATTTAAGGAGAAAATGTTCATGCCAGAGACTAACGCAAAAAAATCACTGGGCATCCTAGCCGCTGCAGGATTAGCTCCCTACAAGGAGAAAGCTGGCGAAGAATACATGAGTGCTCAGCAGCAAGAGCATTTCAAAAAAATTTTACAAGCGTGGCGCAGCCAACTGTTTAACGAGCTGGATCGTACGGTCCTTTATATGCAAGACGAAGCGACAAACTTTCCTGACCCTGTTGATAGAGCCGCTCAAGAAGAGGAGTTTAGCCTTGAACTTCGTAATCGCGACCGCGAGCGCAAACTGATCAGAAAAATAGATAAAATGCTGCAACGCATTGAAGAAGATGACTTTGGGTATTGTGACTCTTGCGGTGTCGAAATTGGCATACGCCGTCTTGAAGCGCGTCCAACCGCAGAACTTTGTATTGACTGTAAAACTTTAGCCGAGCTCAAAGAAAAACAGATGGCAGGTTAAGCATCGCTTTAGTCAATTATTTGTTATAAAAGGGGCTTTTGCTCCTTTTTGCTCAAGAAAACGCCATGCAGTATATCGGACGATTCGCCCCCTCACCTTCTGGGCTACTTCACTTTGGCTCGCTGGTCACCGCGGTTGGCAGCTTTATTCAAGCTCGCGCGCAGCGCGGGAAATGGCTCGTGCGTATCGAAGACGTGGATCGGCAACGAGAAATTGCTGGCGCGGCAACGCATATCCTCGCAACGCTTGAAACCTTTGGCCTATTTTGGGATGACGCCGTTTTGTACCAAAGCCAGCGCACTGACTACTATCAAGCACAGATCGAGCAGTGGCTAAAAAATGGCAGCGCCTATTTTTGCCAATGTACGCGCAGCGAGCTTAAAGCGCATGGCGGAATTTACCCTGGTATTTGCAAAAACAAGCAGTTAAAAAATGGCGAACAGAAGGCTGTGCGACTGATCTTAGCGCAGCCTGTGCACCAATTTACGGATCTGCGCCGTGGCTTACTGAGCTTTGATCCCAATTTTACCGCGCAAGATCTGTTGATCAAACGACGGGATGGACTTTTTGCCTACAATTTAGCCGTTGTGCTCGATGACATTGCCCAAGGCGTAACAGAAATTGTACGCGGCGCCGATCTGATAGAGGCAACCTGCTGGCAAATAGCGCTTTATCATCAGCTTGCCGTAAAACCTGTTAGCTATTTGCACCTGCCGCTAGCACTTGATGCACGCGGCCAAAAATTATCTAAGCAAAATCATGCGCCAGCCGTGACTGAGCAAGAAAAATCGCAAACCATGCAAAAAGTGCTGCAATTTCTTAAATTTCGCGTTCCTTTAGCGCTGTGCGGCGCACCACCGGCGCAGCTTCTTGAATGGGCGATAGCAAATTGGCACCTCTCGCAACTTGATGTTAGCGATAATGTCATTGATTGATTTAAAAACGACGACCTCTAATATATGATAGGCACTGCGCGAAAGGCGCCTTGTGAGCAAACTGCACAGTAGCTATCTCATTTTGTTTGTATTTTTTCCGAAGAGGTGTGTTATCTTTAATCGAGTCACCCGTTTTTGCCGCAGCGTTCTAGCGAAAAACCCAACTACAGAGCAAGGCGCGGCAACACCCCATATTATCCCACGAGAAAATCACTGCATTTCCCGAAAACAGATCAGCGATAATGCGCTTAAAGTATTAAATCGCCTTGATAGAGCAGGATTTGATGCTTATTTGGTTGGCGGCGCAGTGCGTGATCTTCTGCTTGGGCTACAACCAAAAGATTTTGATGTCGCAACCAATGCGACACCTGAGCAGCTCCAAGAGCTGTTTAGCAACTGCCGGCTGATTGGTCGCCGTTTTCGTTTAGCGCATATTGTCTTTGGGCGCGATGTCATTGAAGTGGCGACGTTTCGTGGTCATCACGACAACCAAGATCAAAAGCTTGCGGTACGTTCGCAAGAAGGACGTTTGCTGCGTGATAACGTGTACGGCAGCATCGAGGAAGATGCCCAGCGACGTGATTTCACCATTAACGCGCTCTATTACAATATTCGTGATTTTTCTGTACGCGACTATACCGGCGGCCTTGATGATCTCAACCATGGTATTATTCGCCTGATCGGTGATCCCATACTGCGCTACCAAGAAGATCCGGTGCGCATGCTGCGGGCGCTGCGCTTTTGCGCCAAACTTGGCATGCAGATGAGCCCTGAAGTTTCAGAGCCCATTCGCCAACTTGCGCCACTACTAAAGCAGATCCCCTCGGCAAGGCTGTTTGAGGAAAGCCTCAAATTGCTGCAATCGGGTAACGGCCTTGCGACTTACCGGCTACTGCGCGAATACGAGCTGTTTTCACCGCTGTTTCCTCTTGTACATCAAAATTTCACCAAAAAGCAGACCAGCCAAACCGAGCAGATGCTTGTGCAGGTATTGCAATCCACTGATCAACGCTTACAAACTGGGCTGCGCGTTAACCCCGCTTTCTTGTTTGCCGCTGTTTTGTGGTATCCGCTGCAAGAGCGCGCCGAGACCATTAGCATGGAAAGTGGTCTGACTGAGTACGACGCACTGATGGTTGCGGCAAATGACGTGCTTGATGAGCAAGTTAAAACGCTCGCCATTCCACGCCGCTTTACTGCGATGATCCGCGAAATATGGCAATTGCAGCCGCGCCTTGTACGCCGCACAGGCAGCAACACACGCGCTTATAAGCTGCTCGAGCAGCCAAAATTTCGCGCAGCTTTTGATCTGCTGGTGTTACGCAGCCATATCGAAGAAGGAGAGCTTAAAGCACTGGGCGCTTGGTGGGAGAAGTTTCAATTTGTCAGCTTAAGCGAACGCGCTAATATGCTGCAGCAGCTCAATACTCAGCAGCCGCACGCAAAAAAAAGCCGCAAGCATAAAAGAAATCGCAGTCGTAGCTCGCGCAAAGCTGAGGCAAAAGCGCAATCATGACAGAGGCTTACATTGGTATTGGCAGCAACCTTGGCGATCCCTTACAGCTTGCTAAACAAGCTGTAGTTGCGCTTAGCAAGATGTCACAAAGCCGCCTTATCGCTTGCTCCACCTTTGTTGGTAGCAAGCCTTTAGATCGCAGCGCTCAGCCTGATTATGTCAATGCTGTCGTCGCACTAGAAACGGCGCTTTCTCCAGAGCAGCTGCTTGAGCACATGCAAGCTATCGAGCAACGCTTTGGCCGCGAGCGCAAAGTTCGCTGGGGGGCGCGCACGCTCGATCTCGATCTGCTTTTATATGGAAAAGTTTCTCAGCAAACGCCATATCTTACCCTGCCCCATTACGGCATGCGTGAGCGGGCGTTTGTGCTTTATCCTTTGTATGAAATTGCCCCGCAGCTTGAATTACCCGATGGCACGCCTTTAGCCTCGCTGCTGACTGGCGTTGTACGAGAGGGACTCACAGAGCTACACCCGCCCTTTTTACCCGACATCCCGCACCTGTTTTTGGATTTATTTCTGAGCCAATATCCAGTCAGTGCCTAGCTTAAGAGTAAATTTGCCGATACTGTTCGCCTAGCACGTCGATAATGACCTGCTGGTCGGCAGTAAGCCCCGTTACCTGAGGCGGCGCAGCGCCCAACTGATACTCGTGTACCCCGCCAAAGCGCAAGAAAATCCAGCGTGCGGTCGGTTTTTGCGTTGGCTTCTTTTTCATGTCCGCCACGCTACGGCCCTGCGCCACCAAACCTTGCCGGATC
>JBOFXO010000018.1:0-1466 GCA_051654185.1 Vibrionaceae bacterium
GGGTTTTTTAGCTCTAGCACTACTAGCGGCAAGCCATTAATAAACAAGATGATATCTGGGCGGCGCGAATGTTTAGGCCCTTTAAGCGTGTATTGATTAACCGCTAAAAATTCGTTTCGCCCCGCGCCATTCTCCCAATCCACAAGCCTTACAAAATCGCCGCGCGTTTCGCCCTCTTTTTGATATTGCACCGGCACACCATTGACCAGCAAATGGTGAAAGTGGCGATTAGCGCTCAGCAGGGAAGGGATGCCTAAATCAAGCACTTCGCGCAAAGCATCTTCGCGCGCGGGCGCTGGCACCTGTGGGTTAAGGCGCGCAATAGCCGCGCGCAGCCGCTCTAGCAGCAGCGGCTGAATATGGTCGGCACGCTCAGGCGATGCGCCATCTGGTGCGATATCGTAGCCGCACACATGGTGATAGCCGACTTGAGCAAGCCAGCCTAGCACTTCTTGTTCTAATTGATCTTCGGTCATTTGGTTATCCGATCTCGGCAGCTCCATCTGCTCTATTTTTTATCGCTTAATATTAAAATAATTTTAATTAAAAGTGATTTGAATATGCTTTTACACTCCGCAAACAGTGCAAAGCCAAGTAAAGGGTCTCTTGCCTGCTAAAGCGGCACCCTTTGCGAGCAAGTAGGTTTATGTAGCAAGGTCAGCAAGCAGTGCTTCGGCTTCAGGTAAACGCAATTGACCAGAAATCAGGCGCGGCAGCAGCGTGTCGCGTAGCTCGGCGAGGGTTTGGGCTTGCTGATTATTGGTAAAAATAGTATTTCGCATGGCAGAAACTGTTTCATTGAATGCTTCAAGAACTGAAGGGGAAGGAATCACTACTGGCAAACGATACACGTTATTTCTGTTTAACCCTGGAACCGCTCCATCGGTATTCATATTTTGGAGCCCAAGAGTTTGAAGAAGATAAAAACAATAACTTAACGACATTTTTGTTTTAACATAAAAAACAGTATCAATCGGAAAGAAAGGACGATCTTCCCAATACAGGCTACCAACAGTTCCTTTTCGTCCAACAATCACTGATGCTTCATTCACCAAAGCTTGATTATGTGATCCTGTAATACCACCTGAACCGTAAACTGGAATATCTCCGTCGATTCTATCTGTTGCTTTTAGTGCTTTTCCATATGCCAATTCAAGCAAATCTTCGACTTTGTCTATTTTCCACCCTTCCGGCACTAAGCCTTGCGCGGTTTCAGTAAAAGTCGAAGGGAAAAGGGCTTGCAGCTCGGGCGGCAGCGGCGCGGTGCACTCTTTGCCTGCCAGCGCGGCAGCGTTAGCGTGCACGGGGGCGAAATCGACAAACCACGACTTAAACAGCGCCTGCGCCATCGCCTCCAGCGTCGCGTTGGTCTCGCGCAATAGAGCAATTTTGTCACTAAGCGCTTCCGAAAGTGATGAAATAGCACGAATAACTTCACTTCGTGGCATTGGAATCGGAAGCTGGCG
>JBOFXO010000019.1:0-5068 GCA_051654185.1 Vibrionaceae bacterium
ATGTGTTTTGACACCTACATGCGCGATCGAGCAAAGCTGCAACAATTTTCGCGTGTTATCTAGACATACATGCAAAGCGCTACAGTTTTTCTCTTGTAGCGCTTAGCCTGCTGAGGCGAAAAACGCTAAAACTGCAGTTAATACCGTAGCTAGAAAATAGTTAGGCGCCCCAGCCACTAGATCTTGCGCATTAATGATCAACTCAAACATTTTCGTATAAATTTAAGACAAAGATGGTCTAATGTACGTCGTTTATCTTGTTATGCATACCAAAAAATAACCTGTCGAAAAAAAAGCGCCGTAGCGGCGCTTTTTTATTTCTAAGCTGTCACAGGAACCAGCAACAACGTGCCTAAAATCACCATGATCAAACCACAAACGACAGGGACGCTTGTGCGTTTCACCACTTCAAATGGACTTAAGCCCGCCATTCCTGATGTTGCAACCACTACGCCTGCAACCGGCGAAATAGTACGCCCAAGATTAGAAGCTTGCAGCATGGGGATGATCAAAAATGCCGGATTTAGCCCCATCTTGCCAGCCAGCGCTGGCGCAAGCTCCACAAAGGCATAAAATGGTGCGTTACCTGAGCCTGTTGCAATGGCCGCCGCCACTGTCAGTCCCGATAAAATGAGCATTAACGCTAAACCGCCCGCGCCAGCAGACTCAGCTAAGTGCAGCAAATTATCAATCGCACCGATCACCATCAATCCTTTTGCAAACACGCCCGCAGCCACTAATAGCATCACAACGCCTTTAAAAGCATCTGCCATACCCTGATAGCAGCTTTCCAGCTCTTCTAACGCCATTTTGCCATCACATCGTTTAACAAAAAAATCAACAACGGCTGCGATAAAAATCGACATGATCACGATAGTAAAAATATCAAGCGACAAGCCAGGGATAGTTTTCCCGTTAAACAAAAATACCCCTAAGATGGGCATAAACGGCAGCACTGCATAAAAGGCCGGCGCTTTGACTTCAAGCTCAGAGACATCGACCTTGACCATCGGCGTGTTATTTTTTTTATCGAGGAATTTATTCCAAAAATAGGTCGCAACACCCATCACTAAAATGGCGCAAATCGAAACCGGTAGCACAGTTTGAAAAGAGAACACATCAAGCGGCAAATTTGCCTTTTCTGCTGCAATGATCACATCACCTGACGTTGGTGACAAAATAATTGCTGCAGGAGATGCGCACACAGCGGCAGCCGCTGGGCGCGAAATTCCCATCGCAGTCATCATAGGAAACAGCGTCGCCATAAGCAGTACGCCAAGCCCAGTTGCTGAGCTGACAGCAAGCGACATCAGGCAAGCAATAAAATAAGAAGCTATCAATAAAATGTATGGCGACTGGATCGATGACAGCGGTTTTGCAAATTGTTTTACCACCACATTATTTGCACCAATGCTCGTCATATAAGAGGCAAATCCGCATAGCAGCATAATTTGCATGCCAAGATTGCTGCCACTCGAGCGCAATGTGATTTTGATGAACTCTAAGGTATCGACAAACCAGCTTCCTGTTGGCGCAGCGCTTGCCGGTAAAATAGGACGCCCTAAGATCCCTGCCACAAACAGCAACAAGCAGCCTATGAGCAGCAACACGCCCGCAGGCTTATAGTTTTTAATAATAAGATATCCCGCGGCAACAGTCGCGAGTAAACCAATCAGCAGCTCTAACACAAAAATCTCCAACTCAAGGAAATATAAGAAAAAATACAATACCAAGATCAGTGGATTTGTGTACAAATTTTGTCAAACACATCGAAAAACCCAGCCTTTAGCTCGATAAGGATGTGAAATTTGTGAGGTGATTTGTCAATTGATGAGATTTTGCCTAGAAAAAAGCGGCAGTCCCGTTGCCGCTTACATCGTTTAAAAAACGACACCGCCACATCCATCGGCACTAACGCTAATCCTTAAGCAATTCCGCTCTGCTAATTTAGTTATTCCTTATTACACAACATCCTATTTGCAGATCCTAAGCCGATGAAACACGCGCGCACGCTTGCGCATTGCAATTTTTTCTACAATGCAGCAAGCTCAGCGCTAACGGGTGAAGAATTGCTGTCCTTGCACAGTTGCTAAGACCTGTGGCAATTATTTTTTGCCATCAAGAAAGCACGCTTTTCTTTACACAGCTGTATTTCAAAGCGTATAAATTCTAATTAAATTTGCACCATTACATAAGTGAAATAAACGGAAATCATGCAAAATTTAATGAAATACAGCGCGTGCTATTACTATTCTTTTAAGAAATTTGACTTAAACTAAAATTTTTTTGTGCAAAACAGATGTTCTGTTTTTAAACGCAATATTCTCTGTGCGTTATGCTATAAACTACTGCCACTATTTAGTTAGTTACAAATTATACTGTGTCCTGTGCCAATAGCGCTGTACTAATTTGTCTAGTGAAAAATCGGCCTATCAGCTTGCTATAACGGAGCTCACGTGGAAAAAGTTTTAAATTATCGCAACACGCATTTTATAACGAGCGCGCCAGATATACGTCATCTTCCTGAAGATACCGGCATTGAAATTGCTTTTGCTGGGCGCTCAAATGCAGGAAAATCAAGCTCAATTAACCGCCTGTGTGATCAAAAAAATTTAGTAAAAACCAGTAAAACCCCAGGGCGCACGCAACTGATCAATTTATTTAAAGTCGCGGAAGGTTGCCATATTGTAGATTTACCTGGATATGGATTTGCCCAAGTGCCACTTGCATTAAAGCAAAAATGGCAAAAATCATTAGGCGAATATTTGCAAAAACGTGAGCAATTAAAAGGGCTTGTAGTGCTCATGGACATTCGCCACCCAATGAAAGATCTTGATCAAGACCTGATTTACTGGGCAGTGCAAAGCAACCTGCCAGTCCAAGTCCTGTTAACTAAATGCGATAAGCTCAAAGCGGGCGCAAGAAAAGAGCAGCTGATACGGATCCGCGAAGCGGCACTCGCTTTTTGTGGCGATGTAGAAGTCGATCTTTATTCTTCTTTACAAGGAACCGGCGTTGATAAATTAAAAAATAAGCTCAATTCTTGGTATCAGCTAGTTGAAATAGAGAAAGATGAAACCCCAAAAGATGAAGAAGAAATTGCATAACACATTTTAAACATTTTCCCTTTCTGATCTATTACTGCTCACGACCTAATATAGGTGAGCAGTAATTTTTAATAAAATATAAAACAAATTTCACAAGAGTAATTAGTACAGTAAAATATCTTCCTATAAGCATGACAAACATAGCGCATATATAAAATATAATTTTATGTCTTATAAATCCGTCTCTCTTTTTTACCCAGCCTAATATCATCGGCATACACTGCGCAAAATCACACTTTTAATACAGTGCTTTATTATTCATTTATCGAGCAATGGATAATGTTAAATATTTCAACCCCTTAATAAACAACTTGTTGCGCACAAAGGATGAGTCATGATCCAAAGCAAAGAACAAATCGCTCAACGCATTCGAGAAGCGCGTGAATATAAAGAAATTACGCAGTTAGAGATGGCAAATCATTTAAGTATGGCAAGACAGACTTATTTAGATATTGAGTCAGCAAAAACTGAACCTAAAATATCTTCGCTTGTTTTAATTGCAAATATAACAAACCGCCCATTTACATGGCTTTTATATGATCAAAGTACCAGCTCTGACGTCGCATTTACTTATCGTGAAGAATTAAATCATTTGTTGATGCTACTTAATATGCTTCCTGAATCAGCAAGAGAATTAGTGATTGGCCAAGCTCTGCATGTCGCAGAATATATGAATAACAATTTAGAAAACCAAACTTTGCCTAGCACGATAAAAACAAATTAATAAAAAAATTATTTTATTCATAATTAAGCAACCTTTTTCTTGCTCGCTAACTAAGATGGATCATTATCGACAAAAAAAGTGAGCAACATGGGGCTTGCCATTATTCAAAGCAGAGCTTGCATTGGGATCACAGCTCCGCTAGTGAGCGTTGAAGTGCACATTAGCAACGGATTGCCCGCATTTAATCTCGTCGGATTAGCAGAAACCACTGTCAAAGAAGCACGCGATCGCGTACGAAGTGCCATCATCAACTCTGGTTTTGAATTTCCTGCTAAACGTATCACAGTCAACCTTGCCCCAGCGGATCTGCCAAAGGAAGGCGGCCGTTTTGATCTGCCTATTGCATTAGGGATCATTGTCGCCTCCGATCAGCTGCGCTCAGCAATATTACAAGATCATGAATTTATTGGAGAGCTTGCTCTTTCTGGCGAGCTTCGCGCGGTCAAAGGCGCTTTGTCTGCTGCGATCACAACTCATCACGCGCATAAAAAGCTTATCATTCCAGAAGCAGATCTCAAGCAAGTTGCGCTACTTAGCGACAGCTCACACCTTGCGGCTGCCAATCTTAACGCTGTTTGCAGCTACCTCGCACAAAAAACACAGCTCCTGCCTTGCCAAATAGCAGTTCCTACAGCGCAGCTTGAGCCAGCGCTTTGTTTGCAAGATATCATCGGCCAGCAGCAAGGCAAACGGGCGCTAGAAATTGCAGCAGCGGGTGGCCACAATTTGCTACTGCTTGGCCCGCCAGGTACGGGAAAAACCATGCTTGCGATGCGCTTAAGTGGTCTGCTGCCCGCCATGAATGATGATGAAGCGCAACAAACCGCCTCAATCTACTCCCTTACAGACACCATTTTACATCCAAATAACTGGCGCACCCGCCCGTTTCGTATGCCTCACCACTCAAGCTCGTTAGCTGCGCTAATTGGCGGAGGCTCTATCCCAAAACCTGGTGAAATTTCACTTGCTCATAATGGCGTGCTTTTTTTAGATGAGTTACCCGAATTTGAAAGAAGAGCGCTCGATGCGCTGCGCCAGCCTATAGAATCAGGGGAGATTGTTATTTCAAGGTCACGCAGTAAAATCAATTTTCCTGCTAAATTTCAACTTATTGGCGCATTAAATCCCTGCATCAGCGGCTACACGCAAGGCCTACAAGCGCGTCAAAGTACACCGCAAGCCGCGCTTCGCTACTTAAGCAAACTCTCTGGCCCCTTTTTAGACCGTTTTGATCTTG
>JBOFXO010000020.1:0-11535 GCA_051654185.1 Vibrionaceae bacterium
CCCTTTTGCATACCAAGCGGTTGGCATGGCGTGCCGCGCAAACCCCATTCTTTTTCTGATCCCCTGCCATCGTGTGATTGGGAAAAAAGGCGCATTAACCGGTTTTCAATTTGGTATTTTGATGAAACAAAATTTGCTAGAGCATGAGCAAAAATATCGACACTCGCTATCGAAAGCAAAAAAGTAGGTGTGCAATGAAAGAGTACAAAAAAAGCGCAAAGAAGGCTAAAAAAAGTTAAACGTTAAAACCAATTAGTTTTAACGTTTAAAAAAACAACTAGCGTTTTACGCCGGCAAGCTGCCCTAAAAGATCACGGCGCAGCTCTGACAATTTTGGCACCGGCGACGCAAGATGTGGCAACGGACGCATTAGCGCTATCGCCTTATAGCCTAAGCGAGCCGTCAAAAGGCCAACCCCTAAGCCTTGCGCTGCGCGCCCTGACAATTTACCCGCAATACCAATTGAAAGCAGCTCTGATCCCATGTCAGTGACTAATTCACTCGCACCTGCCAGCGCCATGTTAACTAACACAAGGCGCAGCATACTAATTTTTGACCAATAGCCAAGCTTTATCCCATAGTGCTCAGAGATCTGGCCAAGCATGCTTACGCTGCGCCACGCAACAAGGCCCATATCAACAACTGCAAGCGGGCTCAATGCCACAAGCAGCGCCGCCTCGGAGGCGTGTTTTGCAACAATTTTTTTCGCGCGCAAATCAAGTCCGGCTAAAACAAGACTGTCATAAAGCTCAAAAACATCTTTGTCGGTCTGGGTCGGCTTAACCACTTGCTGCCATTTGTCATACTCTGGCAGCAGCTCACAGCCGGAAACTTTAGCCAGTTTTTCACACTCTTTTTTCGCATTGCCAGCACCATTGCTATTGAGCAGCCCCTGCATTTTTTCACGCACCATCTGCCGGCCACGCAGACGCTGCAGCGCAAAAAACTCTTTGCCCAACGCAGAAAAACCAAGCGTTGAAAGGCCTAGCCAAAAACTGCCCCAACCTAGCGTCAGCCAATCATTAGCAGCAAACGCACCTTGAATTTCAGCGATCAGCTGCCAGCTCAAAAGTCCTGCGCCAAGCATGGCAAAGCAGCGCAGTCCCCAATGCTTTTTGACCTGCGCCAAATTCGAGGTGAGCTGTTTTTCACTGACCGCCTCTTTTTCAACTTCAACACAATCTACCGCTAAAAAATCGGTTTTTTCCGTAAAAAACTGCGCGCTTTTTAACGTCACATCGGGTTTAAATTGTGTCTGTGTCTCATCACTAAATTCATTAAAAAAAATCGTCTTTTGATATTCAGCCATTCGGGTAACCTTAATACTTAGCTAAATTTGTCAGCAAGCAGATATTGTAAGCTTTTGTCCAATCCAATATGCGGCAGCGGCAGCTCTGGCGGGGTTTCCATCGGTCTAAATGCTCTAAAATCAAAGCTTTTTGTCTCCCAAAACTCTTTTCCTGGCAAACGCGTTGGCACGTCGCCGGGATACATAAGAGTCGGACCTCCGGATAACAGATGGCCTCGCACGGTTGCAATTTGCTCGCCTTGATGCGAGATCATGCCATGCTGCGTAGCTTGAATTGAAGCTAGCGCTTGGCACGAGATATCAATCCCCTCAAATGCCACGCTTTGTCTTGCCATATGGATCAGCTGCCCAAGCAGCGTCACTAAATTGCCTTGCTGATCGGGCGTGATATGGTCAGCCTTCGTGGCAGCAAATAAAATTTTGTCGATACTCGGCGCAAACAAACGGCGCAGTAAGCTACTTTTTCCGTAGCGAAAGCTTTGCATTAGCTGTGAAAAAGCGTCACGCATATCATTAAAAGATTCAGGCCCCGAGTTTAACGGCTGCAATACATCCACAAGCACTATCTGCCGATCCACTTTAGAAAAATAGTCGCGGTAAAAGCCTTGCACAATGTGACTGCAATAGTAGTCGTAACGCTGCTTTAACACCGCATAGTTACTCTCTTTTACCACTTTATTTGGCACATCTAAGTTAACTAGCGGGAAAAATTGCAATACCGGTGCACCAGCATATTCGCCAGGCAACACAAATCGGCCTGGCTGCACCCAGTGCAACTGCGCTTTATCTTTACAGCTGTGCAGGTAAGCGGTAAATTTTTCAGCGATCGCCGCAACTTTGCGCGCTTCAAAGGGCGCATTAAGATCCAGCGTTGCTAAAAGCTCAAGCCACGGTTTAGCAAGCTCGCTGCGGCTTCCTTTTAAAATTGTTTCTTGTGAGCTTGACCATTGCTCAAAGCTCATCGATAAAAGAGGCAGATCAAGCAGCCATTCGCCAGGGTAATCAATCAAATCAACATACAAAGTGGCCGTTTCTTGCAACAGGCGGATCGCTTTAGACTGCGGCCGATAACGGATCTCTAAGCGAATTTCACTAATATCAGACGTGGGCGCAGCCCAGCTTGGCGGCTGGCCATGCAGCGCTTGCATCGCGCCGTCGTAGTCAAAAGCGGGAATATGCAGGTTATTTTGCTGGATACGCCGCGCGCCTAGCAAGCAGCCTTCACGTGCGGGCTTAAAGAGCGGCAGCTGCGAGCTTGTCGCGCTGTGCAACAGCTGATTTATCACCGATGTGATAAAAGAGGTTTTCCCAGCCCGAGAAAGTCCCGTCACCGCTAAGCAGATATGGCGATCTAGGCTGCGATTGACCCATTTGTTGATGTGATTGGTTACTGATTTCATATTGCAAACTGGCTCTATAGCTGATCAAATTTACGTTTTAACTCAAATTCTCGCGATGTGACATGCGCTTCCATTTGCTCTATTTTTTTCTCCATCGACTTCATGCTGCCCTTTAATTCAGCAAGCAGCTCGGTCGTTGATTGAGCATTCATATTACGCGTGCGCTCACGCTCTGCAAAACCTGCAGACTCAGCGCTATTAGCGCCTTGCGGTTTTGCATCTAAAAACAGCATCGCTGCGACATAAACAATAACTGCGGTAAAGCCAAAGCCGATAAAAAATGCACAGATAGCAAGCGCTCGCATGATCCAAACATCAATGCCAAAATGAGCCGCTAATCCGGCACACACTCCGCCGATCCGGCCATTTTTTGGATCACGGTATAATTTATTAAAACTCATCGTTCCCTCCATTGTGATGGACTTGCATCTAGGATCCTCTCAAGGGTATTTACCCTCTGCTGCAATTGCTCAATTTGTTGTGATAGCTGGCGCAGCTCATTGAGCTGCTCTGCATTGAGATGACTTCCTGTTAGCCGCCGATTACGATAATGCAGCCATAACCAAAGTGGTGCGACAAAAAGTAGAAACAACGACAGAGGAAACAAAAAAAATCCTGACATATCAACACCTTAAACTTTAATCCTTGACAGCTTTTGCCTATTTTTTCTCATTTTTATTGATAAAATGGCCAACAAGTTGACCATTTTAAAAGGCACAGATATCAAAGAGAACTATTACAACAGATTGTCACCCGACTGAATAGACAATCATCGCACTATTTGAAATAACATCTTGATTTTTTTTAGAAGTTTCCTTGATCAGACTTATTAGCCTGCTTTAAGTTTTGCTTCATTCGAGCAAGCTCTTGCTCAATCTCATCTTGCGCCTGCAGGTTTGCAAATTCACTTTTTAAATTAATATGTTGCCCCATTAGGTAACTGTCTGCTTGCGCTTCGAGCTCATCAATTTTGCGCTCATACTGATCAAGCTTTGCGAGCGCTTGCTCTGTGCCTGTATTATTGAGCTGCTGCTGCACACTCACTCGATTACTTGCAGCTTGCCTGCGCATGATCATGGTTTGCTGACGGGCGCGTGTCTCAAGCAGCTTTGCCTCTAACGCTCCGATTTCGCTGCTTAATTTGTTGATATTTTCTTCAACAACATGCAGCTCATTTTGCAAGCGTGCTAGCAGCTCAGCCACTTTTTGCTTTTCCAGCAGCGCCGCACGCGCAAGATCTTCACGCCCTTTTTGCAACGCAAGAGACGCCTTTTGCTGCCAATCGTGCTGCTGACTTGCGTAATGGCCAATTTTACGCGATAACTCTTTTTTATCAGCAAGAACCCGCGCAGAGCTTGTGCGCACCTCAACTAACGTGTCTTCCATCTCTTGGATAATAAGACGCACCATTTTTTCAGGATCTTCGGCTTTATCTAACAAAGCGTTAACGTTCGCGCTAATGATGTCAGAAAAACGAGAAAAAATACCCATATCAACTCCTTATTTTTCATGTTTTCGTATGGATAACTCAGCAAATTTACCAAGCCATACTCTAGTAATACAATTTACGTGCCATGTTTTTATTTCTTTATTTTTCAGCAAGTTATAAAGCATACAGTTTTTGCCGGATCTGGTTTATGATTAAAAAAATCAATTTTTGGTAAATTTAACCATGCACCCAAGCGACGAACTAATAGGCAGCAGCGAACTTTTCCTTTCCGTACTCGAGCACACTTCAAAATTAGCGGTCGTCAATCGCCCCGTGCTGATCTTAGGCGAGCGCGGCACCGGTAAAGAGCTGATCGCAAAGCGATTACACTTTCTCTCACCGCGCTGGAATAAACCGCTCATAAGCCTTAACTGCGCAGCGCTAAGCGAAGGACTTATCGACTCAGAACTTTTTGGCCATGAAGCAGGCTCGTTTAGCGGTGCTAAAAATCGTCATCAAGGCCGCTTTGAGCGGGCGCAATCTGGCACACTTTTTTTGGACGAATTAGCAACCGCGCCGCCTAACGTGCAAGAAAAATTGCTACGCGTGCTAGAATATGGGGAATTTGAGCGAGTTGGCGGCGCTCAAGTGTTGCAAAGCGACGTGCGCCTTATCTGTGCAACCAATGCTTATCTTCCTGATCTGGTTAAGCAAAATCAATTTCGCGCAGATTTACTTGATAGAATTGCGTTTGATGTGATCCACTTACCTCCCCTGCGTGAACGCCAAGAAGACATATTGCCTCTGGCTGACTATTTTGCGATAAAAATGTGTCAAACCTTAGGCTACGCCTGCTTCGTCGGCTTTAGTGCTCAAGCGTTACATTTGTTACGCCATTACCCGTGGCCTGGCAACGTTCGAGAGCTAAAAAATGTTGTAGAAAGAGCTGTTTATCGCCATGGAGAACAAAAAAAGCCTATTGATCACATTGTGCTTGATCCCTTTATTCAACCATGGAAGAAAACGCAAGAGGTAACTTTTACAGCACACACCGCGCCGCAAGTACAAGATAGTAACGAGGTTCAAGAGAAAATCGACGCACAAACAGTCTCTTTGCCTTGCGATTTACGCCACTGGCAACGCCAGCAAGAGCTGCAACTGTTACAACAAGCGTTACAGCAAGCACGCTACAATCAGCAGCAAGCTGCAAAATTACTTGGGATCTCTTATCATCAGCTGCGCGGTTTACTGCGCAAGCACGGCGATAACAGTGAAAATGAAAAATAGCAATAAAAACAAAGAACCATTAACCAAAAAAGCAGGCGGGCTAACGTTTATAGCAGATAATTTGTGACATTTGTATATCAATGATAAATTGATAAATACGATCATTTTTTTGCGTTTATTTATGCGTGCTGTTAGCCGTCTACTTGTTACTACATTAACTCTATTTTTTTTAACGGGATGCAAAGAGTATTTCACTGATCACACCATTAAAGATCAAGGATTTATTTACTGCGGCGGACAGCCACCGGAAAATTTTGATCCCCAGCAAGCAAACAGCGGCTTATTACTCGACTCCTTATCTAGCCAGCTGTTTGATCGGTTGATCCAGCTCGATGGTGCAACCTTTGAGCCTCGTCCCATGCTTGCTCAAAGTTGGGAAGTGAGCCACGATCAGCGTCAGTACACCTTTCATCTGCGAAAAGATGTCTATTTTCAAAAAAATAAGCTTTTCACTCCCCAAAATGCGCTCCGCGCGCAGGATGTTGTGTTTAGCTTTTCCCGCGTCATGAATAAAAAGAAAAATCTTCATACGGCATTTCCACTGTTTGATAGCCTCAATTTTGCCGCGCTTCTTGATCGGGTAGAAGCCGTCACACCGCACACGGTGCGCTTTACGCTCACACAGCCTAATGCGTCTTTTTTATCTATTTTGGCCAGCCAATTTGCCGTGATCCACTCTGCTGAATATGCGCAATTTTTGCAAAAAACAGGGCAGATGGAAAAATTTAGCGCTCACCCGATCGGCACCGGAGCATACCAACTTGAAAAATATCAGCCTGATCAGTTCATTAAGCTCACACGCAATCCGTATTACTGGAATGGCCAAGCTAAAATGCTGCACATTACCTACGATATCAGCAAAAATGGCGTAGGCGATCTTGCCAAACTGTTTACCGGTGAATGTGATGTGCTAGCGTCACCTAAGCAGAGCCAATTTGCCGCGATAACACAGGGCCTGCCGGCAAAACTGCACAGCAAGCCTGGGATGAATCTCGTTTATTTAGCACTCAACACGCAATCGCCAAAATTAGCAAATCCACGCGTGCGTAAAGCGATCAATATGGCGTTGAATAAAAAAGCACTGGTCAATGGCATCTATTATGGTATGGGCAGCATTGCTAGCAGCGTTTTACCACCCTTTTCATGGGCTTATTCAAGTAACAGCGCAAGCCTTTATCGCCCAGATAAGGCTAAAAAATTACTCGCAAGGGCTAATTTTGACCACTTTACGCCGTTAACCTTGCTCGTACCGCTCACCGTCAAGCCTTATAATCCAAGCCCGCTAAAAATGGCCGAGCTTTTACAGGTATCATTAGCGAAAGTGGGGATCAAAGTTGCCATAGAGGTAGAAGAAAACTTTACAGCCGCTCTCAATAAAATGAAAACAAAACAACATGATATGATTTTAACTGGCTGGATTTCTGACAATGGCGACCCTGACAGCATGTTGCGCTCAATTTTATCCTGCTCAGCGATCACACATGGCTATAATATGGCTAATTTCTGTGATGAAAATTTTGAACATTTGCTCGATCAAGCCATTGCTATATCAAGGATTTCTGAGCGAAAAGCGCTTTATGCTACCTTACAACAGATCTTAAATGAAAAAATGCCTATCGTACCGCTTGTGCACAGCGCACAAAACCGCGTGATCAGCAACAGTTTACACGGCCTAGAATTTACCTCTTTTAGCGATGAAAGTTTTGCTACAGTCATAAGGGGTCACTAATGCTTTTGTATTTTTTGCGCCGCATTTTTTGGCTGAGCATGACGCTGCTGTTTTTAAGTGTCATCACTTTTACCATTTTACGCATTGATATGCGGCATGCTTACAGCCATACTCCCTTTTTGCAAGGGTGGTGTGATTACCTTTTAGCGCTAAGTCAAGGCGATCTTGGCGTCAGCGTAGACGGAGTTCCTATTATTACAGGGCTACTGCGCGTTTTTCCAGCAACATTAGAGCTGTGCCTTTTTGCCTTTTTGATTGCTCTGATCATAGGTGTGCCGCTTGGCACCATCGCAGGGCTTACGCGCGGGCGCTTAATGGAAAAGATCATTTCATCCATCACGCTTGTGATCTCATCCGTGCCTGTTTTTTGGCTGGCGATTTTACTCATCTCGCTGCTTTCTTTTTATTACCACAGCTTACCTCTGTCATCGCGCTACAACTTGCTCTACGATTTCCCCTCGATCACAGGGTTTGCTTTTGTTGATGTGATGCTAGCAGATGAGCCTTGGCGCAATAGCGCGCTGATTGATATTGCTAGCCACCTGATCTTACCGAGCGTTGTTTTAGCTAGCGCGCCAACATCAGAGCTTATCAAACTGCTGCGCGATGCTGTCGCAGATGTCGTCACACAAAACTACGTAAAAGCGGCGGCAACTCGCGGCCTGTCGACATGGCAAGTTGTGCGCAAGCATGTGATAAAAAATGCCCTGCCTCCCACATTTTCTAAATTTAGCGTGCAGATTTCAGCCATGATGACGAGCGCCATTATTACCGAATATATTTTTAACTGGCCGGGCATCGGATCTTGGCTTTTAAATGCATTGTACTTAAAAGATCACGTCGCAATTCAAGGCGGAGTGCTTGCCGTTGGCTGCACAGTTCTTCTCATGAGCTTACTGTTTGAACTGGCTAGTGCCATGATGAGCCCCTTGATCAGGAAGGAATGGTATGCTGTTCAAAGATGATGTTTACCAAGAGCAAAGCAATCCTACGCAGCTAGATCGCTTTTGGAATAATTTACGGCAAAATACGCTGGCGATGGCGGCGCTGTGGCTGTTATGCACGCTATGCCTTGTCACTTTATTTGCGCCGTGGCTTGCGCCCTATGATCCGCAGCTGCCGACCTCTGAGCTTTTGCTTGCGCCCTCTTGGAATAACACCGGCAAGGTACAATTTTTTTTAGGGACAGATGATCTTAATCGCGACATGCTCTCGCGCCTTGTTGCAGGCACTCGTTTCACGTTTGGCAATGCGCTACTTGTAACGCTTGGCGCAGGCATTATTGGCTTTTTGATAGCGATCCTCTCAGGGCTTAATTTTCGCTTTATCAGCAACGTGATAGACACCTTGCTGCGCACAGCGCTCGCTATTCCCTCTTTGCTGCTTGCGCTCATCATCATTGCGCTGCTAGGCCCTGGCGAAGAAAACATGCTGCTGGCGATCTGGCTTGGGCTGATCCCGCGCTTTATTCGCAGTATTGCAGCGGCTATCGCGGAGGAGATGCCAAAAGAGTATGTCTTATCAGCAAGGCTTGATGGCGCTAACCGCTTTTTTATCCTCTATGACTCTATTTTGCCAAATATTTTAGTGACCATCGTTAACTCATTTAGCCACGCCATCAGTATCGCCATTTTAGATATTGCTGCACTAGGCTTTTTAGGCCTTGGCGTACAAGCGCCGCTGCCAGAATGGGGAACCATGCTCGGTGAGTCGTTAGAGCTTATTTTTATCGCGCCTTGGACCATTACCTTACCCGGTTTTGCCATCACATTGAGCATATTGTGCGTCAATTTACTTGGCGATGGGATAAGCCAAGCGCTTAATGCAGGAATAGACTAATGCCACTGCTAGATATTCGCCACCTCACCATTGAAATTGAGACGCCTCAAGGCTTAGTTAAAGCCGTGGATCGCGTAAGCTTGACCATCAATGAAGGTGAGATCCGTGGCCTTGTCGGTGAATCGGGCTCAGGAAAAAGCTTGATCGCCAAAGCCATTTGCGGAATGACGAAAAGTCATTTTAAAGTGCACGCAGATCGCCTGCGATTTGGCGATCAAGATCTACTGGCGCTGCCCGCGCATAAGCGCCGAGAGATCATTGGTAAAAATATTTCGATGATTTATCAAGAGCCTGCAAGCTGCCTTGATCCCAGCAAAGACATCGGCACTTTACTTGAAGAGTCTATCCCCAGCAGCACATTTACTGGCAGCTGGTGGAACAGGCTATCGTGGCGCAAAAAGCACGCCATCACGCTGCTGCATAAAGTTGGCATCAAAGATCATAAACAAATCATGGCAAGCTACCCGCACCAGCTGACCGCAGGAGAAGGGCAAAAAATCATGATCGCGATGGCGCTAGCTAACCAGCCGCGGCTTTTGATCGCAGATGAGCCAACCAACGAGCTTGATCCTATCACTAGCGCGCAAATATTTCGCTTGCTTAGCCGTGCCAATCAGCTTTCGGACACCGCGATTTTGTTTATCAGCCATGATCTGACCACTGTTACGCAATGGGCTGACAGCATAACAGTCATGTACTGCGGGCAATCGGTTGAATCGGGCAGCCGCCAACAGATCTTAGAAGAGCACCACCATCCCTACACTGCCGCGCTGTTAAAAGCGATGCCCGATTTTAGCCAAGATCTGCCGCATAAAAGCCGGCTGCCCACGCTACCTGGGGCTATTCCACCGCTGCAGCATCTGCCTATCGGTTGCCGCTTAGGGCCACGCTGCCCTAATGCCGATCGTAAATGCATTGAAAGCCCATCAACACAAATTATAAAAAACCATAAATTTGCCTGCCATTTCCCGCTCAATATGGAAAATAACGATGACAGCTCTACTTGAAGTTAAAAATTTACATAAAACATATTGTTATCGCACAGGTTTTTTCAAAAAAGAACTCGTGGAAGCGGTCAAACCGATCTCTTTTTCGCTAAACGCAGGCGAGACGCTCGCAGTGATAGGTACAACAGGCTCTGGTAAATCAACGCTAGCAAGAATGCTTGCTGGCATCATTGAGCCTAGCGGCGGCGAGATCTTGGTTAACGGCGAGGCGCTCACTTACAGCGATTACAAAACACGCTGCAAATTGATCCGGATCATTTTTCAAGACCCGAGTAATTCGTTAAATCCTCGCAATAATATTGGCAAAATTCTTGAAACGCCCTTAAAACGCAACACCGATATGAGTGCGTCTGAGCGTGAAAAAAGGGTTTTTGCCACGCTGCGCCAAGTCGGGCTTTTGCCCGATCATGCCTATTTTTATCCGCAGATGCTTGCGGTTGGGCAAAAGCAGCGCGTCTCTTTAGCGAGAGCGCTAATTTTGCAGCCAAGCATCATTGTTGCAGATCAAGCTTTGATTGGCCTTGATATGTCAATGCGCTCACAGATCATCAATCTTCTTCTTGAATTACAAGAGCTTATGGGACTTTCCTACATCTATGTGTCGCAGCACCTTGGCATTGTGAAACACATTTCGGATAAAGTGATGTTGCTAGATGATGGTATGCCGATTGAATATGGCGCCACGCAAGCAGTATTTAGCAATCCACAGCATCAGCTGATGCACCGCCTCATTGAAAGCCACTTTAACATGCCGCTTGCTGAAAAATAACCATAAAAAACTGCCAATCGTTTTTGGCAGCCTTTTAAATCAACGAGCAAGCTCTTTTTTAAAGCAGTGATTGATAAATTTCCTGCAATTTTTTAGCCGGATCGGCAGCTTGCGTGATGGGGCGGCCTATCACTAAGTGATCTGCGCCAGCAATTTTTGCCTCAAGCGGCGTCATGATCCGGCGCTGATCGCCGCCTGCATCACCAAGGGGGCGGATCCCCGGCACAACCAGCGAGAAAGCCGCGCCTAACTGCGCCTTTAAAAAAGTGGCTTCATGCGATGCGCACACCACGCCGTCTAAGCCGCAATTTTTAGCAAGTGTCGCCAGACGTAGAACCTGCTCTTTTGAAGAAGCGGTGATCCCAATACCAAGCAGATCCGACTGCTCCATACTGGTTAAAACGGTAACAGCCGTTAAAAGCGGACGCTGCGCACCAAAATCAGCCAGCGCTTCACGCGCCGCTAGCAGCATTCTCTCGCCGCCACTGGCATGCACGTTAACCATCCACACACCAAGACTTGCCGCAGCTTGCACAGCCTTAGCACAAGTATTTGGAATATCGTGAAATTTTAAATCTAAAAACAACTCAAAGCCACGCGCATGCAGCTCGCGCACCACACTTGGACCACAGTAGGTAAAAAGCTCTTTACCCACTTTAAGGCGGCACAGTTTAGGATCAACGCTATCAGCAAACGCCAAGGCGTCAGCTAAATTGCAATAATCAAGCGCAACAATGATGGTAGGATCTTGCATTTTGTCACTCTC
>JBOFXO010000021.1:0-3165 GCA_051654185.1 Vibrionaceae bacterium
ACGGCTGGATTGACGAGCAGCACATAGCCGAAAATTTTTTGCAGCAGTGTGTGGTAAAAGGTTATGGCTTGCTAAGAATTTGCGCGCAGGCCGCGCAAAGGGGAATTGATGCAAACAGTCTGGCCTTTGCGGTGGAAAAGGGAGCATATGATTGGGATTTTCTTGCTTTTTGTGAGCTGAAGCGGCGGCTTTCTCGCAATGCGCCGCTTTTGCCTTTATCAATCAAAGATCGGCAAAAATGGCAATCTTATCTGCTGCGGCGAGGCTTTAACTATGCACAAATAGACAAAGCTTTTGTTTTATTATTGCAATGTAAAGATTGAAAAAGCGCTATTTAAGTATGCCTGCTCGGCCCCTAAAATAGCGCTTAATATTTTGATATTACAACGGCTTATCAGTATAAAATTTAGTAACCTGCGATATTTTTAGCTTCTAGTGCACAAAAATATTTTACCGTTTTGACTTTTAGCTCTTGTTGCGCCGCCTCATCAGCGATGATGATAGCTTTAGGATGCAATTGCAGCGCGGTAACAGTCCACATATGGTTAACTGGCCCTTCTACTGCCATTTCAACGGCTTGCGCTTTATTGTGCCCCATAGCTAAGATCAGCACTTCTTCAGCGTCAAGTAACGTTGCGACACCGATGGTAAGCGCATATTGTGGCACTTGATTGATATCGTTATTAAAAAAGCGCGAGTTTGCGATGCGAGTGTCTTCTGTAAGCGTTTTGATGCGCGTGCGTGATGCAAGCGATGAGGCAGGCTCGTTGAATGCGATGTGACCATCAATGCCTACGCCGCCCATGAACAGATTTACCTTGCCATAACTTGCGATCTTTTTTTCGTAAGCGGCGCACTCAGCATTAATATCTTCAGCTTGTCCATTAAGCAAGTTAATGTTTTGCTCTTGAATATCAATGTGGTTGAAAAAGTTTTCATACATGAAAGTGCGGTAAGATTGCGGGTGATCTGCGCTGATCCCAACGTATTCGTCCATGTTAAATGTAACGACATGTTTAAAGCTGACTTTTCCTGTTTTGCACAGCTCAATTAGCGCCTTGTAAGTGAGAAGCGGTGTGCTGCCCGTTGGTAATCCTAAAACGAAAGGACGCTCGGCAGTTGGCTTGAAGTCATTGATTTTTTTTGCAATGTAGTCAGCTGCCCATTTTCCGGCTTGAGCGCTGTTTTTTAGCGGGATCAATCTCATTGTGATGCCTTTAGTTAACTATTTTCGGTTAAATGGTATTGTAAAATATTGGCTTACTATCGCAAATAATATCGTTTGCCACGTAAGCAAAAGGGGATATCTTGCACATTTAATAGCGAAAATAATGAGTTACCACTGCCTGCTTTTATAAAAAAATCCATAAAAAATTTTTTTGTTCAAGGTGGCGAAGCGATTAATCTCTTCTGGGCGCTTTTCGTCTCATTGCGCATTGTTTACAATGCACGCCTGTAATTAATTCGCAAATAAAAAATGGTTGGATTTTAAACGTTGCTTGGCAGTTTTTTGCTGCGCGGCAGGGTGATTTTGCTTAGCCTCATTTTATTTTGCCTCTCTATTTAGTCAGGATTTTTTATGTACATGAGCACAGAAGAAATTCGCCGCGCTTTTTTGCAATTTTTTGCAAGTAAAGGCCACGCCATTGTCGATAGCTCCTCTTTAGTGCCGCACAACGATCCCACTTTGTTATTTACCAATGCCGGCATGAACCAATTTAAGGACTGCTTTTTAGGTATTGAACGGCGCGATTACACAAAAGCGACCACTGCGCAGCGCTGCGTGCGCGCGGGTGGTAAGCATAACGATTTGGAAAATGTCGGCTTTACTGCGCGCCACCATACCTTCTTTGAGATGCTGGGCAACTTTAGTTTTGGCGATTATTTTAAAGAAGACGCCATTCGCTATGCGTGGGAATTTTTAACGCAAGTGCTGCAACTGCCGGTTGAGCGTCTTTTAGTGACCGTGTATGCCAGTGATGATGAGGCGTTTGCTATTTGGCATGAAAAAATGGGCCTGCCGGTTGAAAAAATTGTGCGTATTGGTGACAAAAAAGGCGGTAAGCCTTTTGAGTCAGACAATTTCTGGCAAATGGGTGATACCGGTCCTTGCGGTCCTTGCACTGAAATTTTCTATGATCACGGCCCGCATATCGCAGGTGGTCCACCAGGATCGCCTGAAGAAGATGGCGATCGCTTCATCGAAATTTGGAATAACGTGTTCATGCAATACAACCGCCATGCTGATGGCACTATGACGCCGTTGCCAGCCCCATCAGTTGATACTGGCATGGGCATTGAGCGTATTTCTGCCATCATGCAAGGCGTGCATTCCAACTATGAAATCGATGTTTTTCAAGAGCTGATTGGCAGCGCTGCGCAGGCGATCGGTTGTGAGCGCTCGTCGTCTCCTTCGCTGCAGGTTGTGGCAGATCATATTCGCTCTTGTGCCTATTTGATTGCCGATGGCGTGATCCCATCAAATGAAGGGCGAGGCTATGTGCTGCGCCGTATCATTCGCCGCGCAATTCGCCACGGCAACAAGGTTGGAGCGACTGGGCCATTTTTCTACAAATTGGTTGCGCCGCTTATCAAAGTTATGGGCAGCGCTGCCGATGGCCTACTTAAACAGCAAGAGCTTGTGGAAAAAGTGCTGCGCATCGAAGAGGAAAATTTTGTGCGCACGCTTGAGCGCGGCATGAATTTACTTAACGAGGCGCTTGATAATACGCAAGATCAACAGCTTGATGGCAAAATCGTTTTCAAACTTTACGACACTTACGGATTTCCTGCCGATCTTACCAATGACGTTGCGCGTGAGCGTGGCTTTAGCATTGATCAAGAAGGGTTTGATCAGGCAATGCTTGAGCAGCGCGAGCGTGCACGTGCGGCGGGTCAATTTGGCGTCGATTACAACAATAAACTGACCATTGCCGGTACTACGAGTTTTACGGGTTACGACTCTTTGCGACAATTAAGCAAAATTTGCCAGCTGTTTGTCGATGGGCAAGCGGTCGATGAGCTTGCTTGCGCTGATGCTGCGCAGATCGTGCTTGATGAAACACCATTTTATGCAGAATCTGGCGGTCAATGCGGGGATTCGGGGATTTTGCAGACGCAAAATGCCACTTTTTTGGTTGAAAACACGCAAAAAGTGGGCAGTGC
>JBOFXO010000022.1:0-3044 GCA_051654185.1 Vibrionaceae bacterium
AGTTTGCAATTCAAGAGAAATTTGTTGCGCAGGTAGTACAAAAAACCGCTGCGGTAGAAAAACCGCCTGCAGAGCCTGTGACTGCAGCTAGAGCGCCCGCGCCCGTAGTGCCTGCTGAAAAAATTGTTGTTGATCAAAATATTGAGCTAGATGAGCGCGTGAAAATTGCGCCAGAATGGGTGGAATATCAGGTGCAGCGAGGCGATACCTTGTCAAATCTGTTTCGCGTTCTGCAGCTACCGTTAGTTGAGCTTTACGCTATTGTTGCAATCGAAGGTGAAGATAAACCGCTAAGCCAAATTTTGCCAAATCAATATCTTGGCGTGAAGGTGGATCTTAACGGTAAGTTGCAAGCGCTACGCGTGAGAGGCGGGCGGCAGCCAGTCTTATTCGTGCGTAACGCTGATGGTAAATTTGTTCGCACCTAACTAAAAGCTGCGCTGCATGTTCACATGCTCAATGCCATCGTCTAAATATTTTTCAGATATTTCAATAAATTGATGCTTAGCATAGAAATGTCGAAGGTGGTATTGAGCACTAATTGTGATGGCTTGCTTGCCGTAGATCTGCTGCGCTTTTTCGATAGCTGTGCGCATAAGTTCATGTCCAAGCTGCAGATTTCTGTATTGCGCATCCACGACCACGCGGCCAATGCTGATCCGCGCAAATTTTACATTTGCTGGCAAAATTCTGGCATAAGCGGCAAGCTTATCTTGATCCATTCCTAAAATGTGCACGGTTTGCGGGTGCGTGTCATGCTGATCTAGCTCAGGATAGGCGCAGTGCTGCTCTACAACAAACACATCGGTGCGCAGCTTAAGCAGCGTGTATAGCTGCGTATTAGTGAGCTCATCAAAGCGTAAAAACCGCCAATTGATCGCCTTGTCTTTATTTTGATATGCATTAAGCATTGTATTGTCACCTAATTTTTAGCGGCCAGTTTAGCGAGAAACGCATAAAAAGTCAGTTTAGCGCTGAAAATTTGCGAGTAATTTTTAGGCGAAACTGTTTTTGAACTGCGCTGAAAAATGCAATTTTGTTAGTTGCGACGCGTGCAAGAATGGTTAAATTAGCAACGATTTGAACCAATGAAGAGCCGCTCGGTCTTTATAGTTGAAATTAAGGTTATGGTTATAGCCTGTCATTATGTTACGACGTGGTCAGATGCAAGGAAGGAATAATTACTAATGTTACGCATATTTCATCAATATCGTCCCAAGCAGGTCGCTTTGCACATTAAAGGCTTGTTTCGAGGAAGAATTTATATCAAAGGTGTCGGCGGTTTTGAGTTTGACAGTGGCCGTTTGTTATTACCCGCTAAAAAGAGCTTGCGGATCTTTGCTGTGGTTAACGAGGTCAATGCTGAAGTGAAAAAATTAAAGGATGCGAGTGTTTTTTGTTGGTGACTTGACTAAAAAAGGGCAAAATTGCTTCTTGTTGCCCCAAAATTACTGTAATTGAAGAAATTTACTATGAAAATTAGCATGATAGCTGCAATGGCGCACAACAGGATCATTGGCAACAACAATCGCCTTCCTTGGCATTTACCTGCTGATTTTGCATGGTTTAAGCGCCACACCTTAAATAAGCCCATTTTAATGGGTAAAAACACCTTTGACTCGATTGGCCATGCATTGCCAAAGCGGCGCAATCTTGTATTGAGTAGCAAGGCTAATTGGCATGCGCCTGATGTGGAAATAGTGACAAGCATTGAGCAGGCGCTGAGCAGAATTTCGGATGAGCCTGAGCTTATGATCATAGGTGGTGCAACGGTTTATCAGCAGTTTTTGCCATTGGCTTCAACGCTCTATTTAACGTTTGTTGATGCAGAGCTTGCTGGCGACACCTATTTTCCCGATCATGGTCCTGGCTGGAAAAGAGTGTTCGAACAAAATGTTACCGCAGATCCTTACAATCAATACGATATGCAGTTTATGATCCTCGATCGCTTGTGCCACTAAACGCGAATGATGGTTATTGTAAATTTGCAGTGAAATTGCGCGAAAATATCAGCAGCGCTGCCCTAAATTGCTTGTAATTAAGAAAAGCTCTTTAGCTAAGCCGCTGCTGCGTAAAACGCGCACCATCTTCCCAGCGCACCATTGTCAGCTCGCCATTCCAAACACAGCCAGTATCAACGCCGAGTAGATGATCGCTAAAATGCCCGCCGAGCGCAGCCCAATGGCCAAAAACGCGCGTTTCGGCAATCACAGGGCTATTTTCTACTAAAAACCACGGGATCAGTTTTTGCTCTGCAGATGGCTTTTCTTTTGTGCTGAGATCGAGCGCTCCATCAGCAGTGCAAAAGCGCATGCGTGTAAATGCATTTAAAATGTAGCGATAGCGGGCGATCCCTGTTAGCGAATTTGACCATTGCACAGGCTCATTGCCGTACATATTTTGCAGTAACCAAGTCGCCTGCTCGCTACGTAGCAGCTGCTGAGCTTCTTGCGCGCAACTTTTCGCTTGCGCAAGATCCCACGCAGGGCTAATACCTGCGTGAGAGAGCACAAAGCCGGGTGAGCAGTGGTTTGCTATTGTTTTGTGGATAAGCAGCGGCCGCGAGCGCAGCCAGTCTACAAGCGCTTGCTTGTCATGTGCTTGTAAAATAGGCTCTGTTTTGTCAGCCGGATCGTCTTTTTGCAGGCCAAAGGCGACCGCCAGCAGATGCAAATCGTGATTGCCAAGCACGGCATGTCCGTGGTCACCAAGACTTTTTACAAAGCGCAGCACCTGCAGTGAATTTGGTCCGCGTGCGATCAGATCTCCTGTTAAATAGAGGTGATCGCGCGCTGCATCAAATTTAGCTTGCCCTAACAGCGCCTGCAGCTCGGCAAAACAGCCATGGACATCGCCAACAAAATAGATAGCCATTACTAATTCAAAATGTTAGGAATGGCTAAACAAACGGCGGAATGTTCACTTTAAACTCTTGCCGTTTGTGATTAGCAAAGGTGTAGCTGCCTTGCATTACGCCTACCGGCGTGTCAATAACGATAGCGCTGGTGTAATTGTAGATTTCACCGCTGTCGATAAAGGGCTGC
>JBOFXO010000023.1:0-1385 GCA_051654185.1 Vibrionaceae bacterium
ATCAAACTGAGTAACATGCGGGATCATCGCCCAGTTACGAGTTAGATTAGCGCCAGAGAGCTTTTTAATGCGCGATAACGGCACGCTTTCAATTTCACCAAACTGAGTAAAATCAACTTTTGGCCACGGCAACAGCGAAAGTCCATTAGACGAAGCGCTTGGTCCGCTAGCAAGCTGTG
This sequence comes from Vibrionaceae bacterium, assembly GCA_051654185.1. Taxonomy (GTDB): domain Bacteria; phylum Pseudomonadota; class Gammaproteobacteria; order Enterobacterales; family Vibrionaceae; genus Enterovibrio. The sequence continues at coordinate 180 of JBOFXO010000023.1, forward strand.
CTAATGCTGTTTTGATGTAGTGCTGCACATCTTGTTTTTGAATGCGATTTTTGATCCCTGTTGGCATGACTTTAGACAGATCAACGCCAAACTCACGCGCTAAACGGCGTACCACCGGTGATGCGTGCACATAAACAGTGTTTTCAACAAATTCATTAAGACCATGGGCAGCTAAAGCCGGCGGCGCGGCAGGTGCACTTTGCGCGGCAGGTTGGCTTTCGCGGCGCAAAGCCTGCTCAGGTACGGCTTGCGCTTTTGTCTGAGCTGGCGCGCTATGAGCCACAGCGCTAATTTGTATAACAGGCGTGCCGGTTGCAACGCTATCGCCAAGCGCGATATAGATTTTTTGTACAATCCCCGCTTGCGAGGTGGGCACTTCCATGGACGCCTTGTCACCTTCCACTGTTAAAATTGGCTGCTGATCGCTTAATTCATCGCCAACTTTCACCAAAATTTCTGTCACATTGACGGCGCTGCCGCCCACATCGGGCAGCAACACATCCTGCAGCGTCATCGTCTGCGGGGCTATTTCTTGAGCTTCGAGCTTAGCAGCTGGCGCTTGCGTATTTTGCGTTTGAGTCGCCGAGATACTTGCGCTATCGGCTGCAGCAGCAAACTCCATCACTAACATGCCGCTAGAGACTTTATCGCCCACTTTGATCAGCACTTTTTGTACAGTCCCGCTGATTTGCGCGGGCACTTCCATCGAGGTTTTATCACCTTCAACCAGTAGCAGCGGCTGCTCTTTTTGTACTTGTTCGCCAACTTTTACAAAAACTTCAGTGACATCCATTTCATCAGAGCCAATGTCGGGTATACGGATCTCGATTGTCATCGCCATGACTCCTTATGCGTGCAGTGGATTAATTTTTTGTTGATCGATGGCAAAGTCAGCCAACGCCTTAGCAACCGTCTCTTTGTCACACTCACCAAGCTCAGCCAGCGAGCTTAGCGCCGTTACAACAATAAAGGCGGCGTCCACTTCAAAATGGTGGCGCAAATTCGCGCGGCTGTCAGAGCGGCCAAAACCATCCGTCCCGAGCACTTTATAAGAGAGCGCCGGAACAAAAGCACGCACCTGCTCAGCATGATTTTTCATGTAATCGCTCGCGGCAATTGCGGGGCGCTCATTGAGCACTGTCGCAATATAAGGGCGATGCGGCGCAGTATGCAAAGATAACAGATCTTGACGCGCGCACGCTTGTC
>JBOFXO010000024.1:0-1223 GCA_051654185.1 Vibrionaceae bacterium
TTTGAGTTTTGAGTATTAGCGCCCCTTTTCTTTATGTCAAATAAACGCAAGGCGCGTTGTTTGTAAAAGCGGATCAGTGATGAGAGGGATTTGCATAATTGCGCTTACCCGTTAGCTGCTGCAAGCACTGCTTTGTTAATATTCGATAGGGATAGCAAGCTTGATTTTTAACCTGTGGTCGATTGTGCTGCAGCAGTTCTTGTTTGCTGATTCATTGCAAGGAATGCACGTTTGCGCGCTTTTGATTTAGGCTAGAATAGGTTCTTGGCTGGCAGCTTTAGCTGTGGTTGAATTTTATTCAAAGAGGCAACAAGTTGAGCCATTTTGCTGCTTCTTTGCAACGCTTCTCGTGCTCTTAGTCAATCAAGGCCGGCACAAAGCCGCCTTGAGCACGAGATCAAGCATCATTAATTAAAATTTATAACCAATATGGAATCCAATGGCAGTTCCTTGAAGATCATAAATATCATGTGAGCTTAAGCGGGAGCCGATAAGAAAATTTTCTTCAACTAAATAATCTAGGCCGATCATAAAACCCATATTTGTTTGGCTGCCAAGTATGACATTGTTCTCTTCAGCAATAACATACCCTTCAGCATGAGTAAAACTTAAGCCGCCTGTTACTCTTATGTTGTTATCAAATTGATAACCAGAGTAAAAACCCAAAACATCTGCTGTCATCGACGATTGAGTGTCAAACCTATTTGTTGCTGATTTTGATATCAGCATTGGCATGTAGTAGCCACCAATAATTACGCCGTCTTTTGTTGTATAGTCATAGCCAACGCTAAATCTTACATCGCTATACTCATCACGCGTTACTTGGTCTTGAGTTGCCCATTTGTCAGAAAGATCACCCTTGAGTATTGATATGCTGACATGCGCCGTATGGCCACTTTTGTCTTTTGGCATGACGCCTTCATTTGCAAATAAAGGAGCTGATATCACTAGAGGCAAAGCAAGAGCTAGCACTTTTTTCATCGTAATTATATCCTTATAATCATAGCGTTAAGTCTTTGAGTATTAGCTTCCCTCTATCTTAATGTCAAAAAAGTAAAGTGCATCTTGCTCGCAAAAGCAGATTTGGTGATGCAATGTCATTTAGCAGAGCTGTTGCTTGTGTATTGACTAGTTACCCTTGTGGCAAGCGACTTACCACCCTATTTCATTTAGGCGGCATCCTTTTGCCTAACAAAAGCATTTGTTTAAAGGACTGCAAAAAA
>JBOFXO010000025.1:0-2500 GCA_051654185.1 Vibrionaceae bacterium
TATTTTGATTTATTCCCTTTCATCGCCGGTCTGCTTGTTTAAACGCGAAATAGATTGGCGCAGCAGAATATGTTTTTACGAGTGAGCGCTTTAGCAAATCCGTAGCAGTGTCAATTTCAGACATAAAAAAAGCGCAGCAAGCTGCGCCTTGTTTTTTCTTTTCCTTTCTTTAAAGAAAGAGGCTTAAACCGTCAGCAGCATCATCGCCGCAGGAATGGCAACAAACACTAGCCCTAGGTAGATAGCCACCGCCCACTTCGTTTTCGCCGCGGCATTGCCAAGCATTTGCGCGCAGTGCAAAGGAATATCGCGCAAAAAAGGAATGCCAAAAATGAGCAGCGTTGCCAGCACGTTAAAGGCTAAGTGCACGAAGGCAATTTGCAAAGCAAATTGCGCGTTAGGCCCGCTTACGGCCGTTGCTGCAAGCAATGCGGTGATACAGGTGCCGATGTTTGCGCCCAAGGTAAAGGGGTAAACTTCGCGCACTGTAAGCACGTTAGTGCCTACTAGTGGCACCATCATGCTGGTCGTGGTCGAAGAAGATTGCACCAAAACGGTCACAACTGTGCCTGAAAGAATGCCGTGCAGCGGCCCTTTACCGATAGCCATTTGCAGCATTTCTTTAGCGCGTCCCACCATCAGCATGCGCAGCAAGCGCCCCATCGCCGTTATCGCAATAAACAGCAACACGATGCCAACGGTGATCATGAGGATGCCGCTAAAGCTATTGGGCAGCTCGGAAAGCAAAGATTTTGTGGTTGCAATCACAGGCTTAATAATAGAGCCTATAACGTTTGCGTTTCCTATGTCTAAATTGCCATTAATGCTAAAAAGATCAAGCATGAATGCAGAAACTTTAGCGAGCACGCCAAACGCGATTTCGAGCGGTAAAAAGATCATCACCGCTAAGAGATTGAAGAAATCGTGCACGGTGGCGCAAGTAAATGCGCGGCGAAACTCTTCTTTGCAGCGTGCGTGTCCTAAGCTTACAAGGGTGTTGGTAACGGTCGTCCCAATGTTAGCACCCATGATCATAGGAATTGCTGTCTCAAAGGGGAGTCCTCCGGCCACAAGTCCGACAATAATGGATGTCACTGTGCTGGAGGATTGAATGAATGCTGTGGCGATGATCCCGATCATCAGTCCAGCGACTGGGTGTGCGGCAAACGCGAACAGCATTTGTGCTTGTTCACCGGCCGCTAGTTTGAACCCGCTACCAATCAGATCGACTGCTAGTAGCAAAAAATAGAGCATTAATGCAAGGTACGCCCAATGAACCCACTTCTTTTGGCTAGCACCCTTTACAGGGGAGGCTGAGAAAGTTTGGGTAGTCATAGTCAAGTCTCCGTGACATTGAACATGTCGTTTTTTTGTCAAACAGTGTGGATGAAAGGTTGATATGAGAGTTATCAGGATGACAGAAACACCAAAATGCTGCGGTTTGCAGGTGGCCTGCGCTGCTGATAAATGTAACAAAACAAAGCTTTCAACCACCACTAATGAATAACACAAGTGTATGTTGGTCCTCATAAGCTCTTAAGTGCTTATAAACGTTGTATAAACCAACACCGAGGGCAATCTAAAGCGTTTGCTTATTTAGATCAAGAGAATAAGAAAAAAGTATTGCAACGATTTTAAGGAGTGGCTGTAAATTGAGGCATCGGTATAAGGAAAGTTGTAATATTTTGATATCTATGAAGTCGAAAAATTTGTTATTTAATTGAGTCATGGTTGAAGCAGGAGAGTCAAATGTCAGGGTTAATGCGCAAATTTATCAAGATGGAGTCAGCGAGCGGTATCATCTTGATTGTAGCTGCTTTAATTGCAATGGGGATTGCAAACTCAGGGCTGCAAGAGCTGTACCACAGCACTTTGCATACCTATGTGGCGGGGCTTTCCGTCTCGCATTGGATCAACGATGCTCTTATGGCGATCTTCTTTTTGCTGATCGGACTTGAGGTCAAACGCGAGCTCATTGAAGGAGCGCTTAATACTAAGGAAAAAGCGATTTTCCCAGCGATTGCCGCTGTAGGTGGTATGCTTGCTCCTGCATTCATCTATTTTCTTTTCAATCAATCACAGCCCACTTTTGTGCATGGCTGGGCAATTCCTGCCGCGACTGATATCGCATTTGCTGTGGGCGTGCTGGCGCTGCTCGGTAAGCGTGTACCGATTGCCTTAAAAGTGTTTTTGTTGGCACTTGCTATCATTGATGATCTTGGCGTTATCGTGATCATCGCGTTCTTTTATAGCAGCGATATGTCATTTTTAGAGCTAGGTGGCGCAGCCGCTGCAATCTTAGGGCTAGTATTTATCAATAAACAGGGCGTACTTGCTATTCGCTGGTATTTGCTGCTTGGTCTTATTCTTTGGTTTTGTGTGCTTAAATCAGGCGTGCATGCCACCCTTGCCGGTGTGATTTTGGGCTTTTGTGTGCCATTGCGTGGCAAAGACGCGAAAGCCGGCACAGACGACGAGGATTCTCCACTTAAGAAAATGG
>JBOFXO010000026.1:0-3319 GCA_051654185.1 Vibrionaceae bacterium
ACTTCAACGCTATGCGCATGATTTTTATGGTGTAAATCGATAAAAGCGGCGCGCATCTCTTGTGTGATCCACACCTTATCAAGGCCGCGATGCAAGGCGCAGTGCTGTATGACTTTACAAAAGTCATGGTTGATGGTGACAGTATAATTTTGTTTTTTTTGAAATTTTTTTAAGCTCCTGCTGAGGTGAAATTGCGCTGGCACAAAAACGGCGCGCTGCGCCGGCGACCACCACAGGTAGGGCGAGTTTGCATCAAACCAAGGAAAAATCGCTTGGCGATAGGCGGCAAGTAGCCTTGCTGCGCTAAGATCGCCGCCGATGGCAAGCAGACCATCGGGCGAGGTGTGTGCCAAGCTTAAAGGCGGAAATTCCTCGGGATTGTGGGGATCAAGCTGTGGCAGATAAATGGTCACGGTTTTTCTCCATAAGCGTGATTAGCTTGATGAAAGCTGGCGTAGCGGCCTGCTTTTTCCATCAAGGTTGCATGATCGCCCATTTCAATGAGCTTGCCATTTTCAAGTACCAGCAAATTATCCATTTGTTCAAGCAGCGTTAAACGGTGCGTGATCAGCAGCAGCGTTTTATTTTGTGCGTGCTCAAGTAAAAGCTGCAAAATTTGCTGCTCTGTGTGCTGATCAAGCCCTTCGGTCGGCTCATCGAGCAGCAGCAGCGGCGCGTCATACAAAATGGCACGCGCCACGCCAATACGGCGCTGCTCACCACCTGATAAAGGGCGCCCGCCATCGCCAAGCCATTGCTCAAGCCCCTGTGTTGCTAGATGAGAAAGTCCTACCTTGTCAAGGATCTCAAGCAGCTCTTGCTCGCTTGCCGTAGGTTTTGCAAGACGCAAATTATCGGCAAGGGTGCAATTTAAAATATCAACGCGCTGGCTAACAACGCCCATGCCGCGGCGCAGCGTACTCTCTAAGAAGGTATTAATGGGCTGATCATTAAGATAAATTTGGCCACAAATTGGGTCAAAGGCGCGCGTGATAAGTTGTAGCAACGTTGATTTGCCTGAGCCGGTTTTGCCAAGCACCGCCAATTTTTGGCCGCTGTTTAGCGAAAAGCTTATCGCCTCTAACGCCGGTTGCACTGAGCTTGGGTAGCTAAAGCTGACCTCATCAAAGCGCAGATTGACACACGTTAGCGTTGGCGCTGTTTCTTGTGCCAGAGCAAAGCTGACCGCGGGTTTGGCGTGCAAGATCTCATTTAAACGCTCTGCAGATTGTGTGGTCTGGCTTAAAAATTGAAAAGCGCCAGTAAGCGGTTGCAGCAGCTCAAAACTTGCCATGGTAGCAAACACCAGCATCGCAAGTTTTGGATCGGCGATGTGGCTTCCGACACCGTTTGCGCCAAACCACAGCATGGCGATGGTGGTAAAACCTGCGCAGGCTATCAGCAGCCCATTAGCAAACGCGGTGATCTCATTCATCTTGTGCTGCGCTGCGAGCAGATCTTGCTCTTGCTGCTCAATTTTATCGCGATAACGGGCGCTTGCAGCAAAAAGCTCAAGCTCTGCATGGCCTTGCAGCCAGTCGAGCAGGGCTACGCGTAGCTGCGATTTAGTTTGCGTGAGCGTTTTACCATACGGCTTACCAAGGTAGAAAAAAAGCACCGGCAGTGCGAATAAAAAGAGCAGCAAAATTGAGCCAAGCAGCATACCAAGATGAACATCAAAGCAAGCGATAAAGGCGCTGCATAAGATAATGGTAACAAAACCGGCTAGCATCGGGCTGATGAGGCGCAGGTAGAGGTGATCCATGGCGTCAACGTCAGCGGTGATCCGATTAAGCAGATCGGCATCGCGAATATTGCTAATTTTGCCTGGAATAAGCGGCGCAAGTTTGTCAAAAAAGAGCTGGCGCAGCGAGGTGAGGAGCTTAAAGGTCGCATCGTGACTGACCACGCGCTCAGCCCAACGTCCGCCGGTGCGTATCAGCGACAGACCGCGTACGCTTGCTGCGGGCAGCATATAGTTAAAATAGGTCGCAGTACTTAAGGCGGTGACTGCTGAAGCTGATAAAAACCAGCCCGATAAGGTTAACAGGCCAATACTGGCTAACAAGGTGATCAGCGCAAGCAAAATGCCAAAATTTAACGGTGCGTGATGCTTTTGGTAAAGAGCCCAAAATGGTTGTGATCTTTTCATCAAAAAAACTCAACAGGCTGAATGTGATTGAGCAAAACGCCTTGATGCAGATGCAAAATTTGATCATAAGTGGCGCTTGGATCAAGTTTGTGAGTAATGAGCAGCATAGTGCGCCCTTGCGTTGCATGCTGCAAACTGTGGTTGATCTGCTGCTCACTGCTTGCATCAAGGCTGCTAGTGGGTTCATCTAAAAGCCAGCACTGCCCGTTTTGCAGCAGCGCGCGCGCAAGGGCGATGCGCTGCGCTTGCCCAACAGACAAGCCTGAGGCGCGATCGCCAATCACGTAATCAAGGCCGCCCGGCAATTTATCAATAAACTCATCGATATGAGAAAATAATAAAATGGGCGCTAGCTGTTGATCTGCAATGTGTGGCGCGCCAAGTAAAATATTTTCGCGCACAGTGCCATGAAAAAGCTGCGGATTTTGCCTCACCCAGCTGATCTGCTGACGCCACGAAGCAAGCTCACACTCAGTAAGCTCTACGCCATTGATGGTTAAGCTGCCTTGATAAGGTAAAAAGCCAAGTAGCGCGTTGAAAAGGCTTGTTTTGCCACTGCCGCTTTGCCCGATGATAGCCACATGCTCGCCCGCCTTGATTGAAAAATTTAGCGGACCGACCAGCGGCGTCCCTTCTGGGCTTAGCACGATAAGCTCGCGAGCTTGCAGCGTAATAGCGCCTTGCGCGATGGCCTCTTTTGCTGCTGTTGTTTGTCGTAGAGCCTCATTTTTTTTAATTAAATCATCTGCTTGAGTAAAAAACTCCACAATGGCGACCGCCGCGCCAAGCGCCTGCGCTTTTGCGTGATAAAAAGTGCCAAGCTCGCGCAAAGGCTGATAAAACTCAGGGGCGAGCAAAAGCAGCAGCAGACCGGTAAAAAGCGAGATCGGCGCGCCGTAATGGCCAAAATCAAGCTCGCCTAAATAGCTAAAGCCTAAGTAAACGGCGGTGAGTGCTATTGAAAGCGCGGTAAAAAATTCCAGCACTGCCGATGAAAGAAATGCAAGGCGCAGTACTTCCATGGTATGAATGCGAAACGCCTGCGAAGCGTGCTCAAGTTTTTGGCTTTGCGCGCTCACTTGATCAAAAAGGCGGATGGTTTCCATCGCTTGCAGGCGATTATAGAAAAAAGCCGATAAGCGCTGCAGCGCACTGGTATTGCGCCGG
>JBOFXO010000027.1:0-3296 GCA_051654185.1 Vibrionaceae bacterium
CACCGCGATTTTTTACCTCATCAACACAGAGCTGATTGCTGTTTTGCTGCAAGCACAATGCGCCCACATTGACCGCAGCATTATTAGCCAAATCAACGGTGATCGGCACAGCTTTCACCAATTTCCACGTACCCAGCTCGGTCATAAGATCAGTGCGATTTAAACTGCCCTGCCACTTATCCTTGCTTAAAGAGCCACTTAACGTCAGCGCGCTGCCCAGCGGCTTACCGTCAAAGGCTAACGAAAGATCGTGTTTTTGCTCAGTGCCCGAGGCGCGTAGCACCAGATTTTTAAGCTCAACACCCTCAGCTTTAAGCCCCTGCAGATCGGCAGCTAAACTGCCGCCAAGTTTGGGCAGAGGATCAAGCGAGCCGCGCAAATTAAGCGCATCGATGCTGACCATTTTTTCCCAGCCTAGCTGATCGCCTTTGAGTTGCAGCGTAATTTTCGGTTTTTCTAAACTGCCAGCAATCGCCACCTTACCTTTTGCGCTGCCGCGAGCTTGCGGCAAGGATGAGGCAAAAGAAGGAAAATCCAAATCGACATCAAGCGCAATGTTTTTATCAAGCTTACCTTTGACGGCCAGATAGTTTTTACCATGCCTGAGCACCGCGCTTGGCAAGTTGACCACAAAATTGCCATCCCCTTTAAGATCTTGCGCGCGCGCATTTGCGCTTAAGCTAAGTTTTTGCTCGCGCAAAATGCCGGTAATATCAAGCTTTGGCACGTTAACATACCAGCCGCCTTGCTTGGTTAAATGTCCGTGCTGTTGCAGCGTACCCGAAATATTACCTTCTAAATTTTTGTCAAATTTACCCGGCTGAATATTGTTTAAACGCAGCGCAGTTTTCCACGTTACCTGATCTTTCCAGCCCGCTTCTACCGAGCCTTTGATGGAGCCACCTAACGTCTTGATAGCTAAATTGGGCAGCGCCACTTTTTCAAGATTGCCGCGTACAGCCGTTTGCAATTTTACCGAAGGCAGATCAGTACCAGAGAAAAAGGTGCTTAAATGGGCATCATAGCCATCGAGCGAGCCTTTTGCAGAAAGCCTTGTATTAGCAAGATTAAATTGCGCCTTATCCAGCGGCCACTGTAATTTTCTGCTTTTAAGCGAGATCGAAAACGGCAGCTTTGGATCCAGTACGTCGAGATTTGCTTTCACATTAGCTCTCAGCACGCCCGAAAGCGTAACGCCTAAGTCGAGATCATCTAAACTACCGCTTGCATCAAGTTTAAGCTGGTGTCCGGCTATCGGATCAAGCTTAATTTTTGCTCTTGCATCGAGTGTTAACGGGTAGCTGTTAGTCAAATTGACGCTAGCAGCTAAATTTAAGTCGGCTTGCGGCGTATCAAGCTGCAAGTTTTTGATCTGCACATCGTGCTCAAAAGCCTCAGCTTGCAGCTGCAATTTGTGCAAAATAGGCTGCTCGTCAAGCTTAACATCGGTCACTAGCAGATCTTGCACATCAACACGCAAAGGAATGAGCACTTCAGGTAACGCTATTGCTTGAGCAGGCTGCGTAGCTACAGCGGGCGCGGCATCTTGCGGGGCTGGCGTTTTAGGTAAATTAACAGCAATACCATGCAGCTGTGTTGGCAAAAGCGTCGCAACATTGCCTTGCCAGTGCGCCGCCGTGCTAAATTGCGCAATGCGAATTTGCGTACCCATCGCATCAATAAAGGCATCATTAAGCGTCAATTTACGCAAGTAAATCGGCAGCGGCGCTAAAATTTCACTAATAGGATCAGAAGGCGGCTTTTCTTCACTTTCTTGCATCTGCGCTAAAACTAAGCGAAGGCCATCAAGCTGTAAGTTTTCAATGCAAAGCTCTTTTGATCTTAAGCAAGCGCTTGAAATATCTAGCGCAAGTTGTTTGAGTTTAAAATCGACGCCATCGAGCTGCAAACTGACATCTTCAAGCTTAAAGCCATCGAGCAAGCGCCCCTCATGACGCCCGACGTTAAGCGTCGGCAACGCCTGTTTAGCGCCCCACAATACCACGTCAATACCACTGTTTGTGAACAGCAAAGTACCTACGCCACCAACACCAAGCAACACCAACGAGCTTGCTGAGATAGCAGACCATTTAGCAACTTTTTTGATTATTGGTTTCATAGCTCTGGTCCCAAACTAAAGTGTACCGAGAAATTATCATCCTCATTTTGAAAACCGTGAGCAACATCAAGGCGTACAGGTCCGACCGGTGAGCGCCAACGCACACCTAAGCCTGCGCCTGTTTTTAGTGCAGGAAGATTGTCACTCCAGGCATCCCCTGAATCAACAAACAGCGCCAGCCACCAGTCATTAGCCACTTGCAGGTTATATTCCAGCGACGCGGTCGCCATAAATTTACCGCCCGTTAGCTCACTGGTTGCATCACGCGGCGAAATCGATTTGTACTCATAACCACGTACTGTGTTGTCGCCACCGGCGAAAAAGCGCAGCGAAGGCGGCACCGGCTCAAGATCAGGGGTGAAAATCATCCCCGTTGTTAAGCGAGTTAAGAAGCGGTGCTTATTTTCATTTTTGATACTGCGGATCCACGCAGCTTCACCATAAATGCGCACTAAATCAATATCAGATGCCAGCGAATCTGAAGCTAATTCAAAGGTGATATTTTGCTTGTCCGCCCAAGACGGAAGCGTGCCACCACGCGACCTCATGCGCGCAAAGTTAATGCCGGGCAAAAGCAGGCTCGACTTGTCTTTGATTTCACCTTGCGAGAAGTCGGAATAAAGCCAGCGCAAATAGGCTATGCGCTGCCAGCCAGTTTCATACAGCCAGTGGCGTGAAATAGAAGAAACCAGCTCAAGACTGCGCGTATCACGTTCGTCTAAGTTTTCAACCCCTACTTTGACTTGATAATATTCATGCTCGACATCCGCAAGCGGAATTTTATAGCTACTACTGAGTGTTTGCTTAGGCTTTGACACATAAAGATCATTTTCAAGGCTGTGTCCTTTACGATTAAACCACGGCTTTTTCCAGCTCACTTTCACGCGCGGGCCAGAGTCGGTCGAATAACCTAAACCGGTCTCAAACAGATTGCGCGGCGCCGCCTCTAAATTAATGTTAATGGGTACATCAACTTGGTTTAAGTTATTTAAATCTGGCTCAACGACTGCAGAGCCAAACCAGCCGGTGTTATTAAGTGACTGGTTAAAATCACCCAGCTTACTAACGTCGTAGAATTCTTGCGCCTTAAAATCTCGTAGACTATCAAGACGGTCGAGATCGATTTGGCTATTGTGATAATTAATTTGGCCAAAACGGTAGCGATTACCACTCGTAA
>JBOFXO010000028.1:0-1334 GCA_051654185.1 Vibrionaceae bacterium
GCAACCGCGCTTTGCACCGTTTCACGAACGGTTTTTTCGTCATCAAACTTAGGCTCTTGCGGCAAATAACCCACCTTGATCCCAGGCTGCGCACGCGCTTCGCCTTCGATGTCGGTATCAATGCCTGCCATAATGCGCAGCAAAGTTGACTTTCCCGCGCCGTTTAAGCCAAGCACGCCGATTTTAGCGCCAGGGAAAAAACACAATGAAATATTTTTTAGGATCTGCCGCTTAGGGGGAACAATTTTACCCACGCGCGACATGGTATAGACGTATTCAGCCATACAGCTCACATACTCAAGTTAGAAAAAAGGCGATTATACCAAAAATCAAAGAGTCTGTATTTTTGCCATTACAGCGGTCTGATCGCTGAATTGTTATGCAAATAAATTTTTATTTTTCTGGCATTGCTGCCAATTAATAATATAAAAATTTACATGTTCAATTCTGCATTTATAGTGTCAAAATTCTAGAAACGTTAGCAAACCTAACGAGCGCAGCAGCACAATCTAACTGCTAAGCATCACTTTATTTACCGTATGTTTGTGACACATTCTGTATGCTTAGCCAAAGATGTTTGGCATGATGGAAAGTAATACAAGGGAGCGTTATGCAGCAACAAACTCAATCATCTTTTTTGCTCAAAAAAAATCTGCCACATCCACAAAAACTTCTTCAAATTACCTTTCTTGCCTGCTCTACGCTTGCGCTATACAGTTTGCCAGCCGATGCATCAAAAATGCGGACCAGCGCGCAGCAGACGCTATACCGTGATGCAGTGCGGGCTCTTGAGCAAAAAGATCAACGCCTTTTCACTCGGTTAAAAGCGCAGCTTGTGCATTATCCGCTTTATCCATACCTTGAGTACTACCAGCTTTTACCCAACCTCAAGACGGCGCCACTAGCGCAAGTTGCATCCTTTGAAAAGAAATACGCCGCGATCCCCTTTACCCAGCATATTCATAACCAATATTTTCAGCAGCTTGCACAGCAGCAAGAGTGGCACTCTTTATTAAAATTTCAGCCCCAGCCGCCGCTTAGCGAAGCCAATAAATGTAACTATTACTACGCGCAAAGCCAAGCTGGCAACCAAAAAACCGCTTTAGCCGGCGGTAAAACGCTTTATTTGTCAGGAAATTCAGTCAATAAAGAGTGCGACAAGCTGTTTAGCTGGATGAAAAGACAAAACGCCATCGACGACAATTTGATCTTACAGCGCATGTTATTAGCGTATGAGCGCGGCAACCGCTCTTTGCTCAATTTTTTATCTGATCAGCTGAGCAACAAGCAAAAAATGCTTGGCAGCAAAATGGTGATGCTGCTTGATAACCCGC
>JBOFXO010000029.1:0-2710 GCA_051654185.1 Vibrionaceae bacterium
CTTTCAAAGCCATTTTGCTCGAAGCTCTGCTTGAACTCGATGGCTTACGCGAGCCACCTACGCTTGCGGCACTCGCTGAGCGTAGTCATGCCGTGCTGTCTCGCCGACCAGATTTAATGGCGCAAGAATTAACTCAAGCTGCCAAGCAATTTAAAGCCACTGATCAAGGCTGGCTAACCTATTGGAAAGAAAATCCAATTAAAGCTTTTACCAAAGCCAATAAAAAAACACCGGCGTGGTTTTACATTGATGATCAGCAGCGTTTCGTAGCCACATTTGCGATAGATGGCGCTGATATCGAGCTGTTGCATGACTGGGTACAAGAGCTAGTCGATTTACGTTTAGCTGAATATGTACAGCGCCCGCAGCAAAAAAACACAGCTAGCAGTAGCAATTTTGATTCTGCACAAAAACCGCTGGCGCAAGTTTTACCTTTTAACTCTGCTTCACCAACGCAAGGAACCGTTTTGCCCTTCTATCCTGAGCTAAAGATCGCTTGTGGCCACTTTAAGCACGGCTCTGCGCAAAATGCAGGGCAATATTGCGTACCTCACGGCTACGGTTTGCTTGATCCTAAACGGCATTTTGTCGCTCCTGCGGTTGGTAACTCGATGAATGGGGGTAAACATCCGATTTTAGATGGTGATTTATTGCTGCTGGAATGGATAACGCCAGAAAGTGCAGACCCTATCGCTGATTTAACAATAGCAATTGAAATTCAAGATGAAACGGGTGATAACCAGTATTTGCTGCGCGTTGCGCGAAAAACAGCGCTGGATCAATATGAGTTACAGGCTAAAAATCCAGAGTATCAAACGATGTTGGCGACGGACTCAATGAGAACGTTTGCTCGCTTAAAGGCGGTTTTAAGTAACTAACTGTTTATCAAGGTTGTGTTACTCTTGTGAATAAAAAATAGGCGACAAGGGCATTCCTTTGGGGTTTGCTTGACCGAACCCCCGATCATTATCAAACAGCCGCATCTTGCACAGTTTTCATGCCGCTCATTGGCCGCTAGCGGTGTCTTGTGATAATTGCCACTTTGTGATTTTTTCTATTGCTGCAGGCGCATCTTCGGGGTTAAGTAAGGGATCTTTAATAAAAGCGTACTCACTTAAGTCGTTAAGTGAAAGGCGTTTTTCAGGATCAAAGCGCGTCGCATCGTTAACAAACTTGATGTACTGAGATTCGTAGGGCCTTTGCGTAGGGCCTAAATTGCCAAAGTCGACCGGCTCAAGCGAGCGATAGTTCTCAGCTTGTTCAGTGTTTCTATAAATAGACATCAACCGACTAATGAAAGATTGGTGATTGCGAGAATCTTCGTCTAGCCCCATGTAGTTGTGTTCGCCTTCTCCTATACGGAAAACTATTTTTCCAATGGAAAAACTATCTTGTTTCTTATCAACCAGTGTTGTGGTTGGCTGAGCAGAAATACTAGCGGCAATCGCCTCTGGAGACGCAGTCAAAAGTGTGCCAGCTTTAACAGGGTCTTTGCCAATAAAACCTGCGTTACCAAAATCGATAATTTTGATTGTTTTAGCTTTAGGATCGTAAAGAATGTTTTCAAGCTTAACGTCGAGGTGCGCAACGCCAATGCTTTCCAATGTTTTTAATGCTTGGATGGTCTCGCTCATCAAAAACTGCATCACTCCCCAATATTCACTGTGTGAAAGAGTGTGGTTGTGGTAACACTCATCAGCAGAATCGAGTAAAGCGCCAAGCGATTTACCTTCTACAAAATCAAGTGCTAGCCCTTCAATTCCATCAATCATTTGCATGCCATCGCAATGAATAAAATTAGGGTGATCGCCAAGCTGTTGCTGTACGAACAGATAAATTGACATCTCTTTGACTAAATCGTCTCGTGCAGCATTGTTTGTGGGGACTTTAAAGGCAATTTGTTTATTATTATGCGTTAATCGATAAACCTTACCAAAAGCACCCGCTCCCAATTTTTTACTTTGGAAAAAAACAGATGATTTTTGGCTCGGCGATGGCGGGGCATCTTGTGCTCTTTCCTGAGCTGCTTGCTCTTGAGCTGGCAATTGAAGAGCTGGAGCTTTTGTTTGTTCCTCTCGACTGGGTGTTTGATAAGCTCCAAGCGCTTGTTGTACTGTGGCGGATGTTTTGCCACTTGGCAGTGCGGCGGGGGCTGATAAAAGAACTTTGTCGGTATTAGTAACCTGTGCAATTCCCAATCCACTACTCGTTTTAGAGGCTGGCGCAGAAGTTGTAACGCCTAGAGATTTTGATAACGATGCCGGTAATACCATGACCGTCTTCTTCTGTGAAAAGGGTATTAATTAAAAATAGGCTCTATTTTTTGCCTATGCCTCTTTCAAAATAGAGGCACTCCCTTAATTTGGTAGGCGAAGCCTGCTCTTTTTGATTCGTCAGCGTGTTTTCTAGGCTTTGTATGCAGATGGGCACAGCAATGTGCCCAATATTTTCATCCCAAATAACAAAGTAAGTAAGCGGCTTGCTGATTGCGGCAATGGCTTGCGCCTATGAGCAAGCTTCGCAGCAATAATGCGCAAGGATATTATCCTTATACGCCGCCGGCAGCTTGCAACTAGTACCTTTTCAATTTAATTCTGATCGATTGAGTTACCAGTGAATTGGTAGCTCATGGACAGGAATTAAGACTGTGATCCCTCTGCTTTGATTTGCAGTTTTTTCCAATAATCCTTTGTTTTCCAGTGACACTAAC
>JBOFXO010000030.1:0-2010 GCA_051654185.1 Vibrionaceae bacterium
ACTTTTAGGCAAACGTAAAAAAGGCTCTTTTTCTTTATACGCACATGCTTTTAAAGGATGATATTTCGAAGTATTCAGCACACCATAAACATTATCTAAAACAGAAAAAGCATACGTTTGCTGCATATTCCACTCTTGAGCTTTAAAGAAAGAGAATAAATCATTATTCGATTTTGCCTCTTGCAATAAAATAAGATCTGAAGACTTCTGCAATACTTTTAATTGCTCTTGCCAGCCAATGTTTTTCTGCTTATAAATATTCCAAACTGAAACTGTCAATAATTGCTCAACATCAATACTATTTTTTTGTTGGTTTGTAAAATCAACACAACTGCCTTTGTCCTGCATACCTAAAAAATAATTTTCTTCCGGCGCTGTTACTGCGATAAAAATAAATAATATGACCGCTAGTAATAAAAAAAGCAGTGCAAGAAAAAAACCTCGCGATCGAAAAAAACGCCATTTTTTGTTCACACTATTATTCTCATTGTTTTTTACTTAAAAGAGGTAAAAAAATAGCGCAATATTATGCAATATCGCGCTATTTTTTACTCGTCACGCTTATTTTAAACGCACCGCACTGTGCACTTCTTTAACCTGCTCTAAGCGGCGCAGCAGCTCATTCAAGCCGTCAATTTCATGCAAATTAACGGTAAAATCAAGCAGACAAACGCGTTTTTTATAATCCACGCGCGTCTGCAGACCTAAGATCTTAGATTTCTCATTAGTAAAAACCTGATTAAGATCTTTGACAAGCCCATTGCGCTCAGAGCCCGTCACGCGGATCGTGACCGCAAAATTACCGGAAAAACGGCGACACCATACCGTATCGATGATGCGCTCCGGCGCATGCGAGCGAAGCTCTGTCAGCTGCTCACACTCTGCGCGGTGCACCGAAATGCCACGCCCAAGCGTTACATAACCTTGGATAAGATCGCCAGGAATAGGCTGACAGCAGCGCGCCAGATGGGTCATTAAATTATCAACCCCTTCCACGACAACCGCGCCGCCTTGCGCTTTTTTGCTTTCCGTTTCAGATGGTAACTGCGCAAATTTTTCAACAATTTGGCTGTCTTCTTGCTCTTTAGAGAGCTTATTAACCTGTGAATTAATGAAATTGATGATCTGATTAATACGCAGATCGCCGCTGCCAACCCCCGCGTAGAGATCCTCTAAACTATTCAAACAAAACCGTTTTAGGGCAAGCGGAGCATCTTTTGCGCTCGCGCCAATTTTGCCAAGCTCACACAATAAGATCTCTTTGCCCTCTTGAATATTTTTTTCGCGGGCCTGCCTTCTAAAATAAGCATTGAGCTTTGCCCGCGCGCGCCCAGAGGTAACAAAACCAAGGTTGGGATTAAGCCAGTCTCGCGAGGGCGCAGGCTCTTTTTGCGTAATAATATCAACTTGATCGCCCATATTAAGCTGATAAGTGAAAGGGACAATACGCCCGCCTACTTTAGCGCCAATGCAGCGATGCCCAACTTCAGAATGAATGTGATAGGCAAAATCGAGCGGCGTTGCGCCACTTGGCAGATCGACCACCTCTCCTTTTGGCGTAAACACATACACCCTGTCATCGAACACTTGGCTGCGTAGCTCATCGAGCATTTCACCCGAATCTGACATCTCATCTTGCCAAGCAAGCAAGCGGCGCAGCCACGCGATTTTTTCATCATAACCACTGCCACTACGGCTAACGCTCGCGCCCTCTTTGTATTTCCAGTGCGCCGCCACGCCAAGCTCAGCGTCATCGTGCATTTGCTTGGTACGTATTTGAATTTCAACCGGTTTTCCACCAGGCCCTAGCACCACAGTGTGAATAGATTGATAACCATTAGGCTTAGGGTTTGCTACATAATCATCAAACTCTTTTGGCAAATGGCGATACTGCGTGTGCACGGCGCCGAGTGCAGCGTAACAGTCTTGCAGCTTATCTGCGATGATCCGCACAGCACGCACATCAAACAGCTCATCAAACGCAAGATGCTTTTTTTGCATCTTGCGCCA
>JBOFXO010000031.1:0-2845 GCA_051654185.1 Vibrionaceae bacterium
TCTCTACCGAATTGGCAGGTGGCGCGCTTTTTTGCTGCGGTTTTGCCTCTTCTTGAGTAGCAGAATGCTTTATACCACCGCTCAGCAATGCTGAAGATTGAGGCGCAAAGTCGGTATCTTCAAGCGGCTCATGGCGGACAGGCGCAGGCTGCACATTGACAGCCAGCGGTAAATTTTGCTTGGCAAGCGCTCCTTGCGGCGCTAAATTTTGCTGCGCATTTTGCACAGAAGGCGGCTGATTTATCGTAATATATTGACGCAAAGACAATGCAAGCACGCTAGCGACAAAAGCGGCGCCTACGTACTACGGCCAGTAACGTTTAGAGGCGTTTTCAACAGCTAAATCCGTTTGCTGCCAGTCCAGCACATGCCGGCATGCACGGCGGATCATATCGACAGAGATCAGCTGTTTACCTTCGCGAAAACCCACCTTTAGCGCTTGATCACACACAAGGTTTATTAAACGAGGCACGCCATTGGTTTTTTTTGCGATCACCCGAAAGCAGCCGTCTTCAAACACCTGCTCAAGTTTTCCCGCACACACTAAACGGTGCAAAATATACTGCTTTACTTCATCATCGTGCAGCGGTAAAAGGTGATAGCGCTCGGTAATACGCTGCGCAAGCTGGCGTAAATTGTTGCGCCGCAGCAACTGTTGCAGCTCCGGCTGGCCAATCAAAATCACTTTTAGCAGCTTGTGCTCAATCGTTTCGATGTTTGTTAAAAGGCGCAGCTGCTCTAGCACTTCAGGGCTAAGATGCTGGGCTTCATCAACTAAAAGCACACTGTCAACACCGCGCGCATCATTTTCATAAAGCCGCTGCGTAACAAGTGATAACAAGCGCTTAAAGCTGTCCTCTTCGCTGTACTCAATCCCAAAACCGTCACACAGTGTCTGTAGCAACTCAAGCTTATTAATACTTGGATTTAAAAGAGTCAGTACCTCACTTTCTGAAGGAAAACGAGCTAACAACGCACGCATTGTCATTGTTTTGCCCGTTCCAACCTCCCCTGTAAGCAAAGCAATACCACCACCGCCATTAATGCCAGACAAAACATGACTTAACGCTTCTTTATGGCGCTCACTTAAAAAGTAAAATTTTGGGTTTGGTACAATTGCAAAAGGTAATTCTTTGAAGTTAAAGAAACTTTGATACATAACCTTCTCTAAAATCTAAATTGACACTTATCTATGTCGTGACAGTTTTATTATGAAAGCTTACAGAGCTAGACCACAATCTAGCATTGAGGTTCGCAACACAGCTCATTAAGCACGGACAGATAGCATGCCCTCGTTTTAAAAAAATATGTATGATCAACGTGACTAATATCTTCACAGCGAGGTATAAATAAGATAGCAAGAGAATCATAGCTAATTTATTGATCAATAGCGAAAATTTTGCCTATTAACAACAAACTCACTATAAAAACACGAGATTTTTCATGAAAATTTACCTAGTTGGCGGCGCGGTGCGCGATACGCTGCTTGGAATTCCCAATAAAGATCAAGATTGGCTGGTGGTTGGTGCAACCCCTGCGCAAATGTTGGCGCAAGGTTATCAGCAGGTAGGCGCTGATTTTCCAGTGTTTTTGCACCCAACCACCAAGCAAGAATACGCACTTGCCCGCACAGAAAGAAAAAGCGGCGTTGGTTATCAAGGTTTTGTTTGCGATTTTTCCGATAAAATTACGCTAGAGGAAGACTTAGCGCGCCGCGATCTGACCATCAATGCGATAGCGCAAGATGATGCCGGCACATTATACGCCCCGCACGGCGGGCTAGAGGATCTGCAAAATAAGATCTTGCGCCACGTTTCACCCGCCTTTTGCGAAGATCCGCTACGCATTTTGCGCGTTGCCCGTTTTGCTGCAAGTTTGCACGAGCTTGGTTTTCGCATTGCGCAAGAAACGCGCGAGCTGCTAAAAAATATGGTGCAAAACGGTGAACTTAACCACCTGTGCCCTGAGCGCGTGTGGCAAGAGTGGCAGCGTTCGCTGTGCACGTCTCGCCCAGATATTTTTTTGCAAACCTTGCACGAATGCGGCGCTTTAGCTGTTGTGATCCCTGAAATGGCAAAGCTTTTTGGGATCCCACAACCTAAACAATGGCACCCTGAAATTGATACAGGGCTGCATACACTGCTAGTGGCAAAAAAAGTGGCGCAAATTTGTGATGATCCGCAGGTGCGCTTTGCCGCGCAGCTGCACGATTTAGGTAAGGCGTTAACGGATAAAGAAAATTGGCCAAGCCACAAGCAGCACGAAAAGCTTGGAGAGGCGCCAATTAGAGCATTGTGCCATCGGCTGCGCGTGCCTAACAGCTACCGCGACTGCGCGCTAATGGTCTGCACGCACCACACCTTTGTCCACCACGCCAGTGAGAAAAGCGCGCCAGAATATATTGCTCTTTTTGATGCCTGTGATTTTTGGCGTAAACCCGAGCGCTTATTGCAGCTGACTCAAGCCTGCCAAGCGGACAGGCAAGGGCGCGCAGGCTGTGAAGAAAAACCCTATCCGCAAGCGGCGCTATTAACAAACGTTTTTGCCGCGGCAAGCAAAGTGCAAGTAGCACTAATTGTTGCTCAAGGCTTAAAAGGCGCCGCCATTCGTGAGGAGCTCAACGCACGGCGCATTACCGCAGCTCAACAATACCTTGCCCAGCACAGCGTAAAGTAACGGCTAACATGCCACAGCAAACAAGCCTGCCGTGGCAACGTTTTGATACAAATTACATAAAAGTCAGGTAAGCAGCGAGCAGCAGCCCAAGCACAATACGGTAGATCACAAATGGCAACATCCCGACCTTAACCAGCAGTTTTAAAAACCAATGGATACAAAGGTATGC
>JBOFXO010000032.1:0-3537 GCA_051654185.1 Vibrionaceae bacterium
CGCAAATGCATCGAAGTGGCAGTGGCTGTCAATCACATTATTTCCTCGCAGCAGCCTAAAAAAATTTTTGCAATAAATTATAACAAAAAAGCGCCACACGGCGCTTTAGCAAGTTTAACGAACGCTGCAATGTCCAGCGTTAATCTTTGCGCATCAATCTTTACGGATCAATGCTCGCGAGTGGCGTGAAACTCAATATCAGGATAACGCTCTTTGGTTAAATTTAAATTGACCATGGTTGGCGCGATATAAGTGAGGTTATCGCTGCCATCGAGCGCCAGATTAAGCTCGTTTTTGCGCTCAAACTCATCGAGTTTTTTCGGATCAGAGCAAGTCACCCAGCGCGCCGTTGCGACATTGACCGGCTCGTAAATTGCTTCCACGTTATACTCTGAGCGCAGCCGTGATACAACCACGTCAAATTGCAAAATACCCACCGCGCCAACGATGAGATCGTTGCTCATTTGTGGACGAAATACCTGCACAGCACCTTCTTCAGAAAGTTGTACCAGTCCTTTAACCAATTGTTTTTGTTTGAGTGGATCGCGCAGTTTGATGCGTCTAAACAGCTCAGGTGCGAAATTAGGGATCCCAGAGAACTTGAGATCTTCACCTTGTGTGAAGGTGTCACCAATTTGAATGGTACCGTGGTTATGTAAGCCAATGATATCACCCGCGTAAGCGATAGAGGCGTGCGAGCGATCGCCGGCCATAAAGGTGACCGCGTCGGAAATCGCTACCGTTTTACCTAGCCGCACGTGTTTTAATTTCATTCCTTGCTGATAAGTGCCAGAAACGATGCGCATAAAAGCAATGCGGTCGCGGTGCTTTGGATCCATATTGGCTTGAATTTTAAAGACAAATCCGCTGAAATTTTCTTCACTAGCAGCCACTTTGCGCGTTTGCGTCTCGCGCATAAGCGGCGGCGGCGCCCACTGAGTTAAGCCGTCGAGCATGTGGTCAACGCCAAAGTTGCCCAGCGCTGTACCAAAAAAGACCGGTGTCAATTTTCCTTGCAAAAAGGCCTCTTGCTCAAAGGAATGCGACGCGCCATGCAGCAGCTCTAGCTCTTCACGCAGTTGCGCGGCAAGTTCTTCGCCGACGGCCGCATCAAGCTCAGGGTTGTCGATGCCAGAAATAATGCGCACTTCTTGAATGGTATGGCCTTGTCCTGATTGATATAAAATCGTTTCATCGCGTAGCAGATGGTACACACCTTTAAACTCTTTACCGCAGCCAATCGGCCACGAAACCGGCGCACACGCGATATTGAGCTCGCTTTCAACCTCATCGAGTAGCTCCATGGGATCGCGAATTTCACGGTCGAGCTTGTTCATAAAGGTGATGATAGGAATATCGCGCAGGCGCGTGACTTCCATCAATTTACGCGTTCTGTCTTCAACGCCTTTTGCTGCATCAATAACCATTAAACAGGCGTCAACGGCTGTCAGGGTGCGATAGGTGTCTTCTGAAAAGTCTTCGTGTCCTGGGGTGTCGAGCAGGTTGACTAAACAGTCGTGATAAGGAAATTGCATGACCGAGGTCGTGACCGAGATCCCGCGCTCTTTTTCCATCTCCATCCAGTCAGACTTTGCGTGCTGATCAGAGCCGCGCCCTTTGACTGTGCCCGCTTTTTGGATAGCATTGCCAAATAAAAGCACTTTTTCGGTGACGGTTGTTTTACCGGCATCGGGGTGTGAAATAATTGCAAATGTTCGTCGTTTATTGATTTCGCTTAGAAAATCTTGATCAGCCATAAATAGATTCTTTTAGTTTGTATGCGGATGGCGAGGATCTTTTGCAGATATTTTGCAGCTTTTGGCTGGCAAATTCGCCTTGCAATTGCAGTTGGCCGGTATTTTCGCCGATATTTACTTCATAAACAATCAATCACGGCCATTTATTGCAAGCTAAGCAAACAGTTAAGCGATGGCTGTGCTGCTATTTTTTATTTATTTTTCATGCGGTTAAATCAAAGAGTAAACTGGCAGTAGGCAGGATTTAAAGCTACATGGCTGTGATATTGGTAAAGCGAGATAAAAAAAGCCCCCGTAGGGGCCGTGGAGTAAAGGGTTTTTTAGAGCAAAGAATGGCTTAGCAAATAGCCCATCACACAGGCGCTGCCTACACCGATAAGTCCTGGCAGTAAAAAGCTGTGATTGATAATGTAGCTGCCGATGCGCGTAGTGCCTGAGCGGTCAAACCCGATGCAGGCGAGATCGCTTGGGTAGGTTGGCAAGATAAAATAGCCATAGCTTGCCGGCAAAAATGCAATGATCATTTTAGGATCTACGCCGAGCGCAAGCCCCATTGGTGCAATCGCTGCAATCGCTGCAGCTTGGCTGTTAACCAATTTTGAGATCAAAAACAGCACTAACGCGTAAGTCCAAGGCTGCGTTTGTACCACTGAGGATAAGGTCTCTTTTAATAGCGGCATGTGCGCTTGGAAAAAGGTATCGCTCATCCAAGCTACGCCAAATACAGAGAAAATGGCGACCATACCGGCCTTAAACACGGCGCTGTTAGCAATCTCGCTCGCTTCTACTTTGCAGCGCAGCAAAATGAACGATCCCGCAACCAGCATCATCATCTGGATCACAAGGTTCATCGAAAGAGGGCCGGTTTTGCCCTTAATGGTGAATTCAGGGCGCAGCTCAGGAAAGGCGCCCAGTAGCACGACCGCTGCGATCCCGGTAAAGAAAATCCACGTTGCCCAATAAGATTTTTTAGGGAAAACGGCGCCGAGCAGCGTTTCTCCTGCGCTGTACATGGCGGCGCGCTGCAGTGGCTGCTGAATTTTAGCTTGAAACTCTTCGTCTTTATCTAGATCTTTACCGCGGCGCAAACTCCAAAGCGCTGCAATGATAACGCCAGTCAAAGATGAGGGGATAGCAACCATCAAAATATCAAGTAGACCAAAGGCTTCCCCGATCCCTTGCCCTGCGGCTAAGATGGAGATCATCGAGACTACGGCAACTGAGACGGGGGAGGCGCAAATTGCCATCTGTGAGGCGACTGAAGCAACAGCCATCGGCCGCTCTGGGCGAATGTTTTTTTGCAGCGCAATATCAGAGATGATGGGGAACATGGTGTAAACCACATGTCCTGTCCCGCATAAAAAAGTGAGTGTCCAAGTCGTGAGCGGCGCTAAAATGGTGATGTATTGCGGATGGCGGCGCAGCAGGCGCTCGGCAAATTGCATCATTACATTAAGGCCGCCCGCGGTTTGAAGGGTCGCAGCGCAGCCTATCACCGCTAAGATGGTGAGCATGACTTGTACCGGCGGCTCACCCGGTGCAAGGCCAAATACAAAAGATAAAATGAACAGGCCAATGCCGCTTATAAGCCCTAGTCCCATGCCTGCAAAGCGAGTGCCAAGCAGTAAACAACCAATCACAACGAGAAATTGTATCAAGATCATTTTATTACCTATTTTAATGTTTTTTATTATGCAAATTGGACAGCAAATAAACCGCTTTTTGCCTGACCATGAGAATGATCCGGTTAATAACATTAAAAGATTAGTTGTTATTTTTT
>JBOFXO010000033.1:0-1820 GCA_051654185.1 Vibrionaceae bacterium
GAGGTTTTGCCGATCAGGCCCATATTATTTTGTTCGCTAACATGCGGCCAAATTTGTTTTTCAAGTTTTAGCATGCCAGATTGATGGCCAATGGTGTTGAGTAACACATTAGCTGAAATGGGGGTCGTAAAATAGTCGATACAAAAACTGACAATAAATTGGCAAATGGAGTCATTTTTAAGCTGATCATCGCGAATGAGTGCAATCCAGCGCACTTGCTTATTGCGATTGACTAACGACGCTACGCCACTCAGGCTAAAGTCGTCACGACTGATATCGATAATGCCAATGCATGGGCCTGTTTCTTGCAAGAGTGTTTGAGCCGCGCGAAGATCGTAGCAGCGGTGGCAGCGCCATCCTGCTTGCTCAAAAGAAGCAATCCAAGGTTCGTAAGTTCCACCAATAGCAACCAGTGAGCTTGCTGCTGAATCTGATTTAAATTGAGTAGCCATAGCGTCTGCCTTCGTTCTAGTCCATTAAAAACAAGCAAATTTAAAATGCAAAATGCAACATAATTTACGGCGGTATGCGAGTTTGTTTACATGCTAATTATTAGCTGTTAGAGAATAGTTCACAAAATAAGAAAGTTCCCAATTACGATGCAATTTAATTTGCAGGTGAGATTTCGATGCACCTCACTTTATAAATTTCCTTTTAATTCATGCTGTTATGTGTTTTTTGGCTTGAGATTTGTATTAAGACAGATGATTTATATTGAAAATGGCTTGTGTAAAATTTCCATAAACATGAAAAAAAACAAATTTATTCTTTTTTTTAAGACGCTTATTTCTCAACATGAAGGCGTTTGTTATTTTTTTAGGAGCCTGAAATGGTTGCAGTAAAACGTCGCATAGGCCAAAAAGCATTGCCAGCTTTACAAAATATTCCAGCGCTTTTGCAGCGAATTTATGCCAGCCGTGGCGTACAAAATGCACAAGAGCTTGAGCGCAGCCTAAGCGCTCTTGCTAACGTCAATGATTTGCAAGGTATTGATGAAGCTTGTGATTTTTTACTAGATGCGATGCAAAAGCAGCAGCGCATTGTCGTAGTTGGTGATTTTGATGCCGATGGCGCAACGAGTGTCGCGCTTGTGGTGCGAGCGCTACAGCTTTTGCATTATCGCAATCTTGACTACTTGGTGCCTAACCGTTTTGATGATGGCTATGGCCTTTCACCTGACGTGGTGGCGCAGGCTGCTGACAAAGGCGCGCAGCTTATTATCACTGTTGATAATGGAATATCTTCGCTTGATGGCGTTTTTGAGGCAAAAAAACGAAATATCACCGTTATTGTGACGGATCATCATCTGCCCGGCGATGAACTGCCAGCAGCAGATGCGATCATCAATCCTAATTTGCCAACCTGCAGCTTTGCTTCAAAAGCGCTGGCAGGGGTTGGTGTGGCGTTTTATTTCATGTTGGCGGTGCGGGCCAAGCTTCGCGGACAGGGCTTTTTTACCGCAGAGCGCCCCGAGCCTAATTTTGCGCAGCTGCTTGATTTAGTGGCGTTAGGCACCGTGGCTGATGTGGCGGTGCTTGATAGCAATAATCGCATTTTAGTTCATCAAGGGATCTTGCGGGTCCGCGCTCAACAGGCGTGCATGGGCGTGCAAGCGCTATTAAGCGTGGCCAAACGCTCTTCGCAAAAATTAGTTGCCGCCGATCTTGGCTTTGCGCTTGGGCCGCGCCTTAATGCTGCAGGTCGGCTTGAAAGCATGTCGATTGGTGTTGAGCTTTTATTGTGTGAGGATTGGCAAAAGGCGCAGTCTCTGGCACAAAAGCTTGATGAACTCAACTTAGAGCGGCGTAAAATTGAGCAGT
>JBOFXO010000034.1:0-7369 GCA_051654185.1 Vibrionaceae bacterium
TGCGCCGCACAGCACGCCAGGAAGCAGGCGCTTCAGTGTCAGCCAGTCTAAATTTCCCAGTCGGTAGTGCGAGTAACTTGATGATAAAGAAGTAAAAACAATGCTGGCAAGTGAGGTCGCCAGCGCTAATGGCATGACCAATGCGTGGCTGATCCCAGCTTGTGGCAAAATGATAGCCAGCGCCGGCACCACTAAAATGCCGCCGCCAATGCCAAGTAGCCCAGCTAAAAGGCCCACCACAGCCCCTAAACCCAAATAACTTGCGATGATCCATAACGACAAAGGATCCATAACGGCTCTCTCTTATTTTTAACGACTAACGACGGTTTTTGTTGGCTGTGGGCTTTTTTTCGCGCAAGGGCATGGCAATAGGCGCAAATTCTTTCATTGCGCGCCGATACGCATCGCGTTTAAATGAGACCACCTGCCTTACCGGATACCAATAGCTAACCCAGCACCAGCCATCAAACTCTGGCGTTTTGCCGCAAAATGTATTGATTTTAGACTCATCACTTTCAAGGCGCAGCAAAAACCATTTTTGCTTTTGCCCGATACAGACAGGCTGTGAGTCCCAGCGCACGAGGCGCTTTGGCAATTTATAGCGCAGCCATTGTCGACTGGTCGCCAAAATGCGCACATCTTTTTTTGTCAGCCCCACTTCTTCGTAGAGTTCGCGAAACATCGCTTGCTCGGGCGTTTCACCACGGTCTATGCCTCCTTGGGGAAATTGCCAAGAATTTTGCCCAAAACGGCGCGCCCAAAGCACTTGTCCTTGTCTATTGCAAATCACAATCCCTACATTCGGGCGGTAACCATCGTCATCTATCACTGGACGCCCTCAAATTTTCTCGCACGAGTGATAACTTTGTCACTTTTGGCGTAAATAGGTAAACCAAGATTATAAGCCAAAATAATTTTTTAAACTGCTACTACATAATTATCTTAAAAGAGTCAGCAGGTTAATTATGAAAAGTGCAAGATGGGCAGCACTTTTTGCGCTTTCTTGCTTGGGTTTTATCAATGCGCTTGTTACATTTTTTAGCGGCGGCTGTTATGGTAATTTAGGTTTTTCAACGTGTTAAAAAGATGATTGCACCTCCAGATTCTGAAATAGAGCTAGCAATGCGTGCGCAGGCGCTTGCTGGGCAAACTTTGGGCGAGCTTGCGCAGCAGCAGGGCATATTGTGCCCCAGTGATCTGCGCCGGCAAAAAGGGTGGGTTGGCATGCTGCTTGAGCGCTGTCTTGGCGCAAGTGCGGGCAGCAAACCTGAGCAAGATTTCGCTCATCTTGGGATTGAGCTTAAGTCTATTCCGGTGAGTTACCAAGGCACGCCGCTTGAAACCACGTTTGTGTGCACAGCGCCGCTTACCGGCATTCATGGCCAGCGCTGGCAAGATTGTCATCTTCGGCAAAAATTGTCGCGCGTGTTGTGGATCCCTATCGAAGGCGAGCGTGAAATTCCTTTGTCTGAGCGCATGGTAGGCATGCCGCTGTTGTGGCAGCCGACGCCGACAGATCTTGCGCAGCTGCAAGCTGATTGGGAGGAGCTGATGGAGCTTATTGCGCTTGGCGAATTTGCAAAAATTAGCGCCGCACACGGGGTTTATCTGCAGCTGCGGCCAAAGGCTGCTAATCGGGCGGCGCGCACCAATGCTTTTGATCTGTTAGGACGGCCGATCAAAAGCTTGCCGCTGGGCTTTTATTTGCGCACCCAATTTACGCAGCAGATCTTAGCGCGCCATTTTATTTTGCCGCGTGCATGAGCCTGTGCATGAGTCTTTGATGGCAAAGCGTTATGGTCGTCTGTCAATTTAAACGAAAAAACATAGAAATCGATAAGTGATGAGCTCTCTTTTACACCAGCAGGATTTGCAGCAGCAGATGCGCGCGCAAGTGGCTTTAGCGATCAATTTAGCTAATGACAAGTATGGTCTTGCGCTCAATGTGCCCAATGTGCGCTTTAATTTGCGTAGCACGACAGCCGGAATGGCAAAGCCTCATCAGTGGCAGCTTTGTTTTAACCCCATTTTGCTTGAGCAAAACGCGCAAGCATTTTTGCACGAAGTGGTGGCGCACGAGGTGAGTCACTTATTGGTTTTTGTGCTCTTTAAACAACAGGCTAGGCAACAAGTGCTTAAGCCTCACGGCAAAGAGTGGCAGATGATCATGCGTGAGCTTTTTGCGCTCACACCTCGCGCAACACACAGTTTTGACGTGAGCGCTATTGCAGGTGTAAGCCGCCGCTTTGCTTATCGCTGTGCCTGCGATGATTTCTTGCTGACAGCGTATCGCCATAACCGTGTTCAACGGCAGCAAGCACAGTACGTATGCAAAAAGTGTCACTCTGTGTTAAATTGCGTGCAAAATGGGTAAAGACTAGGTTTTTCACTAAAAAAAGAGCATCTGCTTCATTTTATCTGAAAATATTTTTTATCCTTTTGATATTTTGACAAATTAAGTTGCTGTTTTGCTTAAAAAGCGCAAACATGCAAAAAATTAATACCGTTACTAAATTAATTGAGATCTCATGTTAGTTCGAACTTTGCTGTTATCAGCTCTTACCTTTGCTGCGCCATTATTTGCAGCTTCAGCCCCTGAACATCCGCAATCTTTTTCTAAAGCAAAAGATTTAGCGCGCAAAATCTATAAAGACCATTATAACCAGACTTTTTATTGCGGCTGCTCGTTTGAGTGGCAGGGTAAAAAGGGGATCCCCGATCTGAAATCTTGTGGTTATCAGGTGCGAAAAAGTGAGACGCGCGCTGGGCGTATCGAGTGGGAGCACATTGTGCCGGCGTGGCAATTTGGCCATCAGCGCCAATGCTGGCAAGATGGCGGGCGCAAAAAATGCGTTAATACCGACACTGCGTTTCGCATGATGGAGGCGGATCTGCATAACCTTGTGCCGGCTATCGGCGAGGTAAATGGCGATCGCTCGAATTTTAGTTTTACGCCGTGGAATGATAAAGCGGGCGAAAGTTACGGCGGATGTACAGCGAAAGTTAATTTTGCGCAGCGCGCTTTTGATCCACCGCCAAGAAGTCGCGGCGCGATTGCGCGTACCTATAAGTACATGAGTGAGCAATATAAACTGCGTTTGTCAAAGCAGCAGGAGCAGCTCTTTACCGCGTGGAATAAGATGTATCCGGTCGATAAATGGGAGTGTGAGCGCGATCGCTTGATTGCGAACGTGCAAGGCAATCACAACCCGTTCGTAGAAAACGCGTGCAAAAGCGCAAAATTATAAGATAAAGATCAGACAGGCCCATTTTGCGGGCCTGTTTTGTTAGGTTTGGGCGCGGTTTGCTAAACGTGGTATACTGGCGTTTTTTAATTGCAAACTCCCCATGCGAATTCCACGAATTTATCACCCACAGCCGCTCGCGCAAGGGCAGCAAATTTCTTTAAGCGATGAGGCGTCGCACCATATTGGGCGCGTGCTGCGCATGCAGCCACCACAGGCGTTATGGCTTTTTGATGGGCTAGGCGCGCAATTTTTTTGCCAAATTACAGAAGTAAGCAAAAAAGAAGTGCGCGTATTTGTTCAAAAATCAGAACAGTTAAGTGTGGAATCACCGCTATTTTTAGAGCTTGGGCAGGTGATAAGTCGCGGTGAAAGAATGGAGTTTACCATTCAAAAATCGGTTGAGCTGGGTGTTAGTGCGATAACGCCTTTAATTTCAGAGCGCTGCGGCGTCAAAGTTAGCCAAGAGCGCTTTGATAAAAAATTGCTGCAGTGGCAAAAAATTGCCATTGCTGCTTGTGAGCAGTGTGGCCGCAATCTTGTGCCAACCATAAATCCGGTGCAGCCACTTGAAAGCTGGGCTGCAAGCCCATTTACAGGGCTTAAGCTGAGTCTGCATCCTTATGCGAAAGATTCAGTAAATAGTTTGACGATGACAGAGTCTATTCGTTTGCTGATTGGTCCTGAAGGGGGCTTGTCAGAAAGTGAGTTAAAAAGCATGCGAGAGCTTGGCTTTTGCGATATTTTACTAGGCCCTCGCGTGCTGCGTACAGAAACGGCGGCGCTTACGGCGATCACCGCGCTACAGACGCGCTTTGGTGATTTGGGCTGATCATTTGAAGGTGAAAGAAACATGCTAAAACTGGGCGTAGTGATGGATCCCATTGAATCCATTAATATAAAAAAAGATTCTACTTTCGCCATGCTATGCCAAGCGCAGCAGCGCGGCTATCAAATCCATTACATGCAGCTTGATTCGCTTTTTTTAGAGCAGGGCACAGCTTACGCGCTGAGTAAAATTATCAATGTAAAACAAGATGCTAACCAGTGGTTTAGTGTACAAAGTGAGCAAGAAATTGCGCTTAGCGATCTTGACGTTATTTTAATGCGCAAAGATCCGCCCTTTGATACCGAATACATTTACGCCACCTACATTTTAGAGCGCGCCGAGCTTGCCGGTTGTCTTGTGCTCAATAAGCCGCAAAGCCTGCGCGACTGTAACGAAAAACTGTTTACCGCTTGGTTTGCTGATCTGACGCCGCACACTTTAGTGACACGCAGCGCGGCAAAGTTACGTGAGTTTTGGCAGCAGCACGGCGACATCATCTTAAAACCGCTTGATGGCATGGGTGGTTCATCGATTTTTCGCGTGAAAAAAGAAGATCCCAACTTTTCGGTGATTGTGGAAACTCTTACCGCGCTTGGCAGTCAATTTTGCATGGCGCAGACTTTCATCAGCGATATTAGCAACGGCGATAAACGCATTCTCGTGGTTGATGGCGAGCCGATGCCCTATTGCCTTGCGCGCATTCCCGCACAAGGCGAAACGCGGGGCAATTTAGCTGCAGGTGGGCGTGGTGAAGCGCGTCCGCTCAGTGAAACTGATTGGCAAATCGCGCGAACGGTTGCTCCGATCTTAAAAGAGAAAGGGCTCATATTTGTCGGGCTTGATGTCATTGGTGATAAACTGACAGAGATCAATGTCACGAGTCCTACTTGCATTAAAGAGATTGAAGCTGCGTACCCAATTGATATTACAGGAAAATTATTTGACGCTATTGAAAAACGGTTGCAAAAGCGCAGCGCTTTGTAATTCCTCGTGGCGTAGCTAGGGATGCTAGCTTAATAATTAGTAAAATTATGGCGTTACAATTTGTCATCCATTGTTGTAAAACAAGCAAGGATAAAATGGATATTAGAAATCATTTTTTAGTGGCAATGCCGAATGTTGGCGATGAATATTTTAAAGACAGCGTCATTTTCGTTTGCGAGCACAACGATGACGGCGCGATGGGGCTCATCATTAATCAGCCGTTAGACACATCGCTCGCTAGCATGTTATCGCAGCTTGATATTGAACATACGATGGCCATTACCCACCCTAAAAGCTTAGATCAGCCGGTGCTTTTTGGCGGACCGGTCGCGCAAGACCGTGGCTTTGTGCTGCACAAGGCCGGACAAGCTTTTGAGTCGAGCATTGCGCTAGCGAGTAATGCGGCTGTGACCACCTCGACCGATATTTTAAGTTTGCTTGGCACAAGCGCAGAGCCTGATCATTTTGTGGTGACGCTTGGTTATGCGGGCTGGGGGCCAGGGCAACTTGAGCAAGAAATTATGCAAAACAGCTGGCTGCTCATCGACGCTGATATCAATATCATTTTCAATACGCCTATTCATGAGCGGCGTAAAAAAGTGTTAAAAAAGCTTGGCATTGATCCTGTGCATCTCTCCTCGTTTGTGGGCCATGCTTAGTGATGTTTGTGCGTGATCAATTAAAAAGAGTGGAGTTTTGGCAGTTTTGATGGATGAGCAAAGATTAGCGCGCGTGCAAACAGTACTGGGTTTTGACTATGGGACCAAAAGTATTGGGGTGGCTATAGGGCAAACCATCACCGGCACCGCTCGCGCGCTGTCGGCGATTGGCGCGCGAGATGGCGTGCCCAATTGGGATACCATTGCGCAGCTTTTGCGCCAGTGGCAACCTGATCTTTTGGTTGTTGGATTGCCGCTGGATCTGCATGGCGGCGAGCTTGAAACTATCACCCCGCGCGCACGAAAATTTGCCAACCGATTACACGGGCGCTTTAACATTAGCGTGCAGCTGCATGATGAACGTTTAACAACAACAGAAGCGCGTGCCATGCTATTTGAGCACGGCGGCTATCGGGCACTGTCAAAAAGTAATGTGGACTGCCAAGCGGCAGTGATCATTCTTGAAAGCTGGTTGGCTCACCATAGTTAATTATTCGTTTACTATTTGCGCTATGCGCGATTGCGGCGCTTAAGCATTTATTTTGCATGGCATTGCAGCTGAGCTAATTTTTCCTCGCATAAAAAGCACATGGCGCTTTATTTTCTTTGTATGGGAAAATAAAGCGCCATTTTTAGTTTGCAAGCAGACTGCTACTAACAGTTTAAAAACAAGCTGTTACTGATCTTGATAGTCACTGATCAGCAAGTTTGCTGCCGCAAAAGCAGCTTGTTTGCGAAGCGCGAGTGGAATTGATTGATCATCAGCAATGGTATCGAGTGTCGCAATTGCGCAGGTGATAGCTTGAGGGACAAAACCTTGCTCCCCGCCGCCAATTTCTGCGTAAAATTGCCTAACTAATTCACAACATTCAAAAACTTGCATGGCAGCACCTCGTTTAACAAACTCAGGAAAAGTTTACTTTGTTAAGCTGCGCCGTCAAGCTTTAGCCTGTGTTATCCACGGCGTAATAATTTATAACCTTTGTAAAAGTAAAAAGCACCAGTAAGCGAAAAGTGCCACTAGGGCGCTGTAAAGATCACGATGTTTCGTTATAAGCTGCCTGTTTTAGCGGCGCACGAGCCATTCTTCTTTGGTAAATCAAAAGATAGAATACCGGAAGCACAAGTAGTGAGAGCAAAGGGGCGGTGACCATTCCGCCAACCATAGGCGCTGCAATTTTTTGCATGACGTCATTGCCGCTGCCAGAGCCCCACATGATGGGCAACAGGCCAAAAAAGATGGTGGCGACGGTCATAGCTTTAGGGCGAATGCGCATTACGGCGCCTTCAATTAAAGCTTGCTTGAGATCCTCTTGGTCGTTAAATTGCCCATCAGCTTGCCGCTGCGCTATCACGTTGTTGAGGTAAACCAACATGATAACGCCAAATTCAGTGGCAACGCCGGCAAGGGCAATCATGCCAACAATCACGGCAATCGACAGATTGTAATCTAATAGCTGCAGCAGCCAAAGCGAGCCGACTAGCGCAAAAGGCAGCGTAAACATGATCAACAGCGCCTGCCACAGCGAATTAAAGGTCATCAGTAGCAGCACAAAAATGACGGCTAGCATCATCGGCAGCACAGTGCTCATTTTGTCATTGATGCGCTCCATGTATTCATACTGTCCTGCGAAGGTGTAGCTGTAGCGAGC
>JBOFXO010000035.1:0-2601 GCA_051654185.1 Vibrionaceae bacterium
ACTGCCGACCAGCAGGTCATTATCGACGTGCTAGGCGAACAGTATCGGCAAATTTACTCTTAAGCTAGGCACCAACTGGATATGGGCGCAGAAATAAATCTAAAAACAGGTGCGGGATGTCGGCTATATTCAACCAGCCTGTGCGCTCCATGCTCCATTTAAAATACAAGCCGTATACACTTGATCTTTAAAGCTAAGCGCTACTGAGCCCCTATTTTGGGCACAGGATCATTAGCAGAAATAGCCTCGCTCTCTTTTGCCTTGCCCTGCGTGATTGCAATTTCCACCCTTCGGTTTAAAGCACGGCTTGCAACCGAATCGTTGGCAACTTTAGGCTTATTACCCGCAAATCCTTCTATTTGCATGCGAGTGCTATCAAAGCCTTTCACCCCTTGCATCTCTTGTGCAACAGACACCGCACGCTGCGCCGAAAGATCCCAATTTGAGCGATAAAGCTCTGAATCTAAAGGCGTATCATCCGTATGACCGGCAATGGTGATACTGCCAGGCACATCTTTAACCAGCTGCGCAATTTGCCGCACCACCGGCTGAAATTTGGGCTGTAAAAATGCCGAGCCACTTGGGAAAGAGCCATTTTCACGAATGCGGATAATGAGTTGCTGCCCGAGATTATCAAGTTCCACAATGCCGCTGTTGATGTCTTCGCTTAATTTCTTCTCAAGCTTTTCTTCAAGCTCCGCTAAAGATTTGCTCTGCTCTGGCCCCTGCTCAGATTCTACAGCAGGATCCGAGGTTGCACTCTCTTGCTGCTCTTCTTCTTTACCGGCAGAACGATCCGTTTCACCATCTTGAAATTCTAAAGAGGGCTTAGTGACATCGGTGGTCTTTTGCATGATAACTTCGATCGGCGTCGGCTCAGGTTTGCCTGGACGATACTCCTGCGCAATCACACTGGTGCCTTTAGGGATATCTTTGAGCTCTACCTGATTTTGTACACCAAAAGCATATTTGACCGAGCCTGCAATTTGGCGAAACTTGCGCACATCCATTTCAGAAAAAGAGAGTAGCAAAACAAAAAAACACATCAATAAAGACATGAGATCTGCGAAGGTTGCAAGCCAAGCTGGCGCACCAGGTGGACATTCACACTTTTTTTCCTCCATCAGCCTTTATCACTCCTCAACAGCATCAACCGCACGCTTTTTCTCATTCAGGTAATTTTTCAAGAATCCTTCGATGATCCGCGGATTTTGCCCATCTTGAATAGAGAGCAGCCCATCTAAGATCAGCTGTCGATTGAGTTTTTCTTGATTTTTGCGCAAACGTAATTTATCGGCAATCGGCATCGCAACCATGTTAGCTAATACGGCGCCGTACAACGTCGTCAGCAAGGCAACCGCCATCGCAGGACCTATCGATTTAGGGTCGTCCATGTTAGAAAGCATGGCAACAAGGCCTATCAGGGTACCTATCATGCCCATAGCTGGCGCAACGTCGGCAATTGAGGTATAAAACTTGATACTGCTATCGTGGCGCTCTTCAGTCATGCTGATATCTTTATAGAGCGCTTGACGCACCACTTCGGCGTCATGGCCATCCACCAGCATATCAACCCCTTTTTTCATAAAACTGTTAGCAAATTCCATCTCTTCTAAAGCCAAGAAGCCGCCTTTTCGCGCCACTTCAGCCATTTCAACCAGTTTTACAATGAGATCTTCAGGGGAGTCCAATTTAAAGGTGAACGCTTTGCCAGCCACCTTAAATGCGCTGAAAAATTGTCCAACGGTAAATTTCATCAAGACAACAAACAGCGTACCGCCAAAAACAATCAGCACAGATGGAAGGTCGACAAACATAGCCAACGTGCCGCCTAGCAACATGGCCATGATAATAAACGTCATGCCACCAA
Organism: Vibrionaceae bacterium; assembly: GCA_051654185.1. Classification (GTDB taxonomy): domain Bacteria; phylum Pseudomonadota; class Gammaproteobacteria; order Enterobacterales; family Vibrionaceae; genus Enterovibrio. The sequence continues at coordinate 1,871 of JBOFXO010000035.1, forward strand.
TGAGACCAATGAGTGTCGCTAAATCCACAACCAACTCCTTTTGATTTATTACTAGTTAAGATAGCTACTCTTTTCGATCGCTACCAACTTAAAATTTGCGTATTTCCTCTATTACATCTGCTTGATCTTATATGCAAAACAATATAGCGCGTTGTATCATCGTTGTTTCCATTTCTAAATGCGTAATAACGCAGCAAAGAGCGTGCGATGCAGGATGGGTTTAACGGGGCAAACTGATAAGTTGATGATTGACGTTAACGCTACTATTTGACCCTAATGCGCGCCTGAGTTACTTTTTATTTTTTTCATAAGTAGGCACTATCATGGGCAAAAAAGCGGCAAAAAAGAGAACCTTTGAAGAGATCATGAGCGAATTAGAAACGATTATACACACTCTTGAAGCCGGTGATTTGCCGCTAGAAAGCGCTTTGCAGCAGTTTGAAGACGGGATCATGCTGGTCAAAAGTGGGCAAAAAACACTTGCCGATGCCGAACAAAAAGTTTCCATTTTGCTTAGTGACGACGATAATTCACCGTTAGCCCCCTTTGTATTAGGCAATCAACCTCATGAATAATATGCAGTTATCCGAGGCGCTGCGTTATTGCCAGCAGCGCAGCGAGCAAAACTTAACGTACTGGCTTGATAACCTCCCCAATTCAAGGTTAAAAGAAGCGATGCAATATGGCGCGCTATTGGGTGGAAAACGGCTGCGCCCTTTTTTGTGTTACGC
>JBOFXO010000036.1:0-1837 GCA_051654185.1 Vibrionaceae bacterium
AGCGTGTCTGGATTTATGCTCAACATGATTGCAGGCCTAATTGCTTACCAATTGCGAGATAATAAGCCACAACTGAATATCACTAACGCAGAGTTTGATGCTATTGCAGTTATGGCCTGTTAAACCGAATTCAGGTTAACTAAAATCTGCGCTGTTGGATATGAAGGGGCGGAAAAATTGTGCTCTGACTCCAGCGGCAAAAGCGAGTAAAACAGCTTTGCGGTATTGCTTGCTCGAATTTTGCGCCTTGCGCTAGCATGTATTCGAGTAGCTGCTTTTGTTCTGGAGTCAGTGTAACTTTCATAAACGTTTTGATTTCATTGAAAATAAAGGTCTTTAATACTTAGCCGTAAGCGATGCTAAGATTTACCACCATGCTTCAAACATTGCGCCGACGGTTAACGTATCATCGTCAGATAATGTTTTAGCATTTTCCTTACCGATATATTCATTATCTGCATTACCGACGGTCGCATAAAAACGCAGCATAGGGCGCGATGAGGTTTCGCCACCGATGGCAATATTTTGTGAGATGGTGGTTTTCCATGAGCTGTTGGTTGCATTGATATCTGCGTAATCTACAACGTTATAACCGGCCTCAAACCACGTAGAATGCACATCGTTCCACTGATAAGTGGGGCGCAGGATCAGGTTATAGTTGGATCGGCTTTCATCACTGTTACTACCACCATTGATATCAAGCTTTTGATATGACGTTAAATATTGAATTTTTGCTCGCTTGGTCAGCGCGATCGTGCCATCTAAGCTAAAAAGAAGGGCGTTTTGCTTATCGGTCAATTCATAAACACTGTCTTTAGCGTTATTTGAATAGCGGATCACAAGCTTTTGCCCTGCCCATATCGTTTCACTTGCCACCTGATAAGCCGAGTTTGCCAGTTTAGCTTTGTCAGCGGGATCTAATTTTTCAGAAGCTGTACCGTAGTTTGCATAAAAACGCAGCTCTGCGTTCGCCAATTTAATACCATGCGCTTTTGTTGTTAGCGCGTAGCGACCATTATCTTCAACGAAATCATCATTAGGTTGTCCGACACCCGCAAAATCAAATTTAATACCCGCGAGGCTCAAATTTTTAAAACCGGCGCCTTGCCCATCATGGGTCATCCAGTAATAGTCATTGAGATCGGTTTGCATTCTTTGATGAAAATCGCGGCCAGCCCAAATATAAAGTTCGGGCTGCGAAGCAAAAAGATTAGTAACACCGGCATACATTTTCTTTAGATTGACGCCGCCATCGGTAGCTCCCGTGCCATCAGACCAATGTTCAAGCATTACTGCGACATCCCAGATAGCGCCGCTGTTGTTTTGAAAAGTTTTAGCAAGCTGAAACTCGCCGCCATTGCCTTCATTACCTAATCGACCAGTAGCATTACCATTCAAGCTGCCAAAGCTGCTCACTCGCTCTTTATCATCTTTTTGATAATGCGCGCCGTAGCGAGCGTAACCAGAAAAAACAAGCCCGCCAGGAATGATGATGGGATTGGCGGCTGCCGCTGGCGGTTGCTTGTCTTGGTATTGGCTATCAGCGCTGACTTTAGCCTCTAGCTCTTCAATACGCAGCTTTAGCGCCTCAATATCGTCGCTGTTGGCAAAAGCGGGTGTGGCGTGCATTACGGTAGCAAGGGTGCAGGCAGTGTACAGCAAATTAAATTTTTTCATTTTAATTCCATAAAAAGTTTCGTTATTACCCAACAACACAAACTAGAAATTTGTAACCTGTTGAACTTATTGGTTGACCAAATGGAATATCATAAAAATTTCAGTAGCTTATATCGGGTAGAAGGAGATTGGATCTATATTGCAAGGGGGTTTATGGCAG
>JBOFXO010000037.1:0-1087 GCA_051654185.1 Vibrionaceae bacterium
GCGTAAACAAGAGCCGGCTCCCACCATACCGGTAGAGAATGGATGATCTCAGCCTGCAAGTTTTCATCGAATGTGATCACACCAGTGAAGTTTGCTAGTAGCCGTATTGCCTCTCCGGCTGTCACGACTCCGCTACTAACAAGGCCTGCCAAATAGTGCGCATTTGCGCCTGCATTATCTAGGGCTGGCTGCGAGTTTAAAATATTGAGCAAACCGAGCATCAATCCATCATCATCAGCGTCTTGTTGCTCAGCGGTTAAGACAATAGTGCCCTGTGGATTTCTTTCAATAAGAGGTAATCGCTCAGGATGCTCTACCATCGCGAAAGCAAAGTTCCAGCCTGAGGTTAAATTTTGGTATGGTGCGACAATTCGAGAGAAAATAAAATGATATTGTGTTCGGGAGATAATGCCGTTATCGCGAAGGGCATTTAATGCCTGTTCAAGCGCTTCTGGCGTTATCTGTGCATTTGCGAGCAACCCATTTATTTGCACTCTAGTGGCTGCGACTGTATAGAGATCGAGCGCATTGAGCACAAAAACAAATTGTAAGTCTTGTTCTGGCGTCCAATCACTAGGATGAGTATTTGCAAAATGCGCTCTTAATCGATCTAAAGAGCCCAGTAACTCTGCATGCTGAGTTTGATCAATAGCAGAAAGCCCCGATGTGATATCGACATCTAAAGTCTCTGTTGCTTGTAGGACTGGTAATTGTATTCCAGTATCAGCTGCGAGTTGTACCGCAAGCCCCCACATGGCTGCAGCCACGCCTTGTACAGGCGTTATTGTGCTGGTTGCTGTCGCGGCTGTCGCCTCTGCTGCTTGCGTTGTGGTTGTTGTGGTCGCTGTGGTTGTTTCTACTCCTTGGGCGAAAGTACCTGCAGGCGCAAGCGTGTCAGCTGCTAGCTGCGGATATCTTTCTCTAAACATTTGCTCAAGCAGATCCATTTCAGCGGCAGTGTTATTTTCAGTAGCTGTTATTGCTTGAACTTGTTGATCTGTTAGCAATCCTGCATTGCGCAGTGCGTTAAGGCGCTCCGCCATTGATGGGCAGGTACTTATCGTTGTTATCAGCCCTTCCACATTAG
>JBOFXO010000038.1:0-5171 GCA_051654185.1 Vibrionaceae bacterium
GTAAACACCATGCCATACTCAGTTTGAGAAATGGTAACAACTCCCACTCTTTTGCCACTGTTTAGATCTTGCATGGTCACTGTGGTATCTTTTTTAGCATGAGCGGTACCCGCAAGTAACATCAACACGCAAAACTGCAATCTTTTTTTCATATTGCACCTCGACAGTTAAAAGGCCTAAACCGTACTGGCTTAGGCTTCCTTAGCTTACTGCAGCTCGCTTTCTTTTCAGTGCGGTTATTTTCTATTAAAGCCATCGATAATTTCGATGAGCAAATGCTAAAAATAGCAAGCTCAAAGCACGACTACCTTACTTTTGCTTGAAAACCTTCAAAATTACTTAATGCGTCAAATGCTGCAAATACATTCCAGCCGTGAGCGCGCAACGCGTTAGCATTTGCCATGTTGATCAACACAGCAACTTTTCTTCTTGGCCAGCACAAATCAATCGAAACCATATTGCCATTATCGTTGATCGCGATCCCAAGCTCAGCACCGGGCAATTTCATTGCTTGGCATTTTTGCAACAGCCCGTCTAAAGCGGTATCTGCGCATTCTCGGATCTTGTTGTAATCAAACACATCAAATTTATGCTGCTCACGCCGGTGCTGGTTTATTTTGAGCATATCTTCATGGCTAACATGAACATGAGCGTGATGAGGCTGCTTTTTATGACAATCGGCACACAGTACTCGCAAATTCTCGGCGCTGTTATCGGTTTTATTGCCGTTAATATGGTGAGTGTGCACAAGCCTTTTGTCAGTGACTAAACAAACACCGCACTGCTCGCATGTGTAATTAAGTTTGCTGCGTAATTGAGAAGAAATGGTCTGCCAGTCTGCGGTATAAGTGCCGGGCGATGAAGCAGTGTTGCTATCAGGCAAACTTTTAAAATAAGAGCTGTAAGTTGCGAAAAACTGCTTAAATGAAAAACTATCAAACACTTCTTCTTTTGTCGTAAAACTTTGCGACTCATAACCTTTATAGTTGAGGATCTTTAAACAGTTTTTACAAACGCCTAAAGCCGCCTCCCCCTTGATCACGCTTTTAGCCCCCTGCATTGCGCCAAACACAGGAAACAGGCCATCAACTCGGCTGATCACGTCATAGCGCTTAAATCTTCCGGTGTTTCTCATAAGCTCTAAGGTTGAGCATTCTGCAACGTGGATGCGCCGCCCCAGTTTGCCGTTTTCCAGCACAGCTTCAATGTCCTCACCTTGATCCGGAATATAAAGCATGACCTGATAGCCGTCATAACTTAAAACCCCATGAGTGCCGTCGATTTCTTCTAGCCGCACGTCTTTATTAAGAATGAGCCCCTTAGCTAAACTTTTAAGCTCAGTAGCTTGGCTTGTTATCGCAAAATCTGTCACAACACTACCAAGCGGCTCAACCGCACGCAGCAAGGCACTCAAATCAACTGTCAGCTTCATTATTGCGCCTCTAATATCCTTTTGATTTGAATATCTGCGTTGGTGACCGCTCGAAAAGAGACGCGGCGCGACATCGCCTCATCTTCAACGCCGTTGCGCATGATCAAACGTGATGACGAAAAACCCACCGCGGCAATATTGCGCTTGATCCACTCAGCGTCGTTGGGCATGAGCGAGTAACCATACTCTAAAACGGAGCGAGTGCGCCCTTGCGACAGCTGCATGTTGTAAAAATAGGCCTGCGCTTTTGACGCACCGCGAAAAGTGGCGCTTGAGGTGTGTCCTTCAATTCTGATCTCTTCGAGTGAATCGCGATAAGGCCTTAGCACCTTGATATATCGAGGAAAAAAATCTTTTAAGATCTCTTTATAGGCGCTGCTTAACCGTATTTCATTGTTGGCAAACAGCACATCAGGCGATTGAAAATTAAAAGCGAGCGTCTCTTTATCAATGCTCGCGCCCCAGCGCTGCAGGTCGTTTTTAAATTCATCCTCTAAAGCTTGATAAATCGCCACTTGATTTTCTTGATAAGCGACGGCGACATCTTTAATTTTGTCGTTCTCTTTTTGCGTCTTCATCATAAAAACGATAGCGATGAATAAAAAAACGATCATAAGACCAGCCATCACATCAGAAACGGTGAGCCAATGCTCGCCGCTGTCTTGCGCGCTACTTTGAGAGCCAAACATCTTATCCATTAGTACACTCGCTGATTGACAACTTCATTCATCGCTTTGGTCAACTTGACATAATCGGCGACGAATTTGCTGCTGATCTGCGCAAGGGCTTGTCCCATTGCATTCATGACGCGGTTGATCTCTTGCTCCATCGCTTTATCGATCAGTTTAAGCTGCGAATCCACCGCTTCGCCGGTTAGGCCCACTTGCTGTTCAATTTGCTTTCTCATGGCTTCAAATGTGCTATGCGCTTGATTGATCTGCTGGGTCGCGACGTTTTCCATCACTTCACCAATACGCTGCTGTAATTTTTCCGCAGATTTAAACACAGTGTCACGAGCAAGCTCGGTGTCAGAGACCAAATTTTGGTTGGCCTCTTTCATGGTTAAGTTCATATTTTTAGCATCAGCGACTAATTTTTCCAGCATATCGCGCATGTTATTATTAAGCTCAGTCGCCGCATCTTGCAGGCACTCGCTAATAACTTCAGTCTGCGATTTAAGCAGCTCAGCCCCCGTTTTTAGGCTCTGACAAGAAAATTCCGTTTGGCTAGCAAATTCGTTGCTGGCAATTTCGATCTCTTGCGCTATATGTTTTGAGCTTTCCGCTAAACGCGCGCCGACGCTTTCAATGCCTTTTTCTGTTTCACAAGCAAACTTCTCGAGCAGCTCATGCGAAGTTTTTACATGGTTTTTAATGTAATTATCAGATTCAGAAAGCAGTGACTTGTAGTGGTCGCTCGCCGTAGTCACAGCGGCAGAAATGTCTTCGACCGTATTTTGTACTTGCGTGCGAATTTGCGGCACCGCTTTCACCGCTTCATCGCGCATCAAAGTGAAGGCTGCTAGATGGCGTTCAAGCTCAGCAAGCTGATGCTGATTGACTTCCATCACGGTTTTTAACTCGCCCATCGATTGCGGGATAATTTTGCTTTGCTCGCTGATATGCGCAACCGACGACTCAGTTGCGGAAATTGATTGCACAGCGTGTGTATATTGCAGCTGCATCTGCTCCAGTTGCAATTTATAGTTTTCTTGCCATTCAACCAGCTTGATCACCGCTAAATTAAGCTGCTTGAAGTTATCACCAAACTGCTCAGTTAAGTTGTTATTAAAATCGGTAATGACCTGTTTTAAAGCCTCGATCACTTGCTCTGTGGCAGACTTAGATAAGCTATCGGCGACATCTTGCAGCTGCAGCCACAGCTTTTCAGCAAATTGTTCAAATTTTTGTTGCTGCTTAGCCGACAGCTCTTGCCAATTTTTTTCCGCCACTTTGGCATTATCATTAATATCGCTGCGCAATATTTTAAGCTGACCAAACAAGGTCGACTCTTCATTGCCTACCAGCGCCTCTTTTAACATGCGAGTTTCAGCTACTTGCGCCTGCATGGCACCTAAAATAGCCTCAGGCGTTGCACGAGATGCGCTCATTTCAATTTGTTTGGGTTTTAGCACAGAAAAAGTTGAGGATATTTTAAACATCAGCGAGAAGAAAATACCCGCTAAGCTGGTAAGAAAGGCTGTTTTTAACCCTTCTAGCAGCGGCGGAATACTGCCTTCAATATTATGCTGATCAAAATCTAACAGCCCCAGCACAATGCCAAAAAAGGTGCCGAAGATCCCCATGGTCGTTAGCAACGTAGGGACATAATTGACAAACTCGCTATGTTTGCCCTTGCTGGTAAAAAAAAGCCCTAAAGCAGACGCAAGCATCATTAACACTAAAAAAACGTTATTAACCGTTTGTGGATCGAGGCTGCGTAATAAACTTTCTAATATTTCCATATTGTCATATCTGCATGTAGGTAAATTTATTGTGAAATGATCAGTCAACAAGTTGTTGATGAGCAGAAATTTTGCGGCTTACTAATCAATTAGTTGCGATTGTACAAGCAGCAGGTAATTCAGCCAAGGAGCAATCTACTGCCTGACATATTTAACCAAAAATGTCTGCTTTTATAGCCTTTTACGTTTTTTTATTTTCTTAGGATAAAGCACCCAAAAAGCTGCAGGTTTGAGGGCAACCGTTACCCACAAACCATGTAAAAAGCGCCCTTTAGCAACCAAATAGATGACTGACGCTTCACTTTTGTTCACTAGAATACAGCCTCTGTAATTTATACAATCGGCAAAAACATTTATATAACAGATAACTACCAATAGTTTTTCTCATGCAGCCAACGCATGAAAGAGCACGAACTCAAACGCACGCAAACAACAGCTTGATAAAAAAGCAGGAAAAAGCGTCCATAAAAAACGGTTTTCATAAAAAGCATGAGTGAAAAAAACATTGGTAAAGACAGAGGGCGCTTTAAAAAAGCAAACGGCTAACACAAAAAATTAACACTAAAAATGATAAAGCACCTACCAGTGCTAGCCGCCTCTTAGGACATTGCAGGATCAAAAAATGCACCCAAATCAACCCGCAGGCGCGGGCAACCAGCCAGCCACAAACGACGGCGCAGCGCAACCCACAAACACAGCAACATCTGCGCAAACCTCACCAGCTATGGTTGTGACGCAGGCGCAAAATACACAGGAGCAACCAGCCACCGCTGCAACACAACCTCAGCCACTGCTCCGAGCGTCGGTGATCCAGCTCCATCCTTCACGGCTGAGTGCGCCTCTTCCAGTGCTGACTCACCAGCCGGTTCCACAGCCTCAAGAGCTTCAGACCCCGCAACAAACACATGCAGCTACAACTGATGTAACCGCTTCACTATTAAATACTCTTCTCGAGAGTGTGCCAGGGCTAGAGGTTGCACAAGAGTCTGCAGCTACAGCAACCCTTGCTGTAAAGTGCTATAGAAAAACAGCGTCTAGCTTAGATTATTCACTTGCTATGCGGTTATCTTTTAATGAAGAGACAATAGAAAAGTGCGAAAACTCTGTACACAAACACCTTTTAACGCTCATTAATAAAGAAAAAGAGCCGTATGTTCGTTTAAGGCTACTCGTTATGGCTTTTCTTCTGTTTTACTCCATCAGTCAACTTAAATGCGCACACCTATTTAGGGCATCAAAAGGCACCATTGCTAACTGGCATAGCGAAACAAAGCA
>JBOFXO010000039.1:0-4220 GCA_051654185.1 Vibrionaceae bacterium
GCGTGAGCCTTTCGGGCGGGCAGCGCCAGCGCATCGCCATTGCCCGCGCTTTGCTGCGTGATGCGCCGATCTTAATTTTGGACGAAGCAACGTCAGCTCTAGATACGGGCTCTGAGCGCGCTATTCAAACCGCTCTTGAAACGCTGCAAAAAGACAAAACTGTGCTGGTGATAGCGCATCGCTTGTCCACAGTGGAAAAAGCAGATGAGATTTTGGTCGTCGATGACGGTGAAATCATTGAGCGCGGCACGCATCAATCGCTGCTAGCGAAACAAGGCGCCTACGCGCAGCTCTATCAGATCCAATTTGGAGGCTAAGTGGCAGCATTTTTTGAGCGACTTTGGTTTACAAAGCCACCCTGGCGGTGGCTTTTTTTGCCTTTGTTATACCCGTTAAGTGTGCTTTTTGCGCAGATTGCTCGCCTGCGTCGGCGCCGTTTTTTGCAAAATCGCGCGCTAAGTGCCTCGGCAGGTGCAAAGGCTAGCAATTCTGCGACGTGTTTTCGTGCGCCCGTGCCTGTGATCGTGGTGGGAAATTTGAGCGTAGGTGGTAACGGTAAAACGCCGATGGTATTGTGGCTGGCTGAAAAGCTGCGCGCGCAAGGCTTTTTACCAGGAATTGTCTCGCGAGGCTACGGCGGAAAAGCGCCTTATTATCCTTTTTTGCTTGATAAAACAACAACGCCAGCGATCGCTGGTGATGAGCCGGTGCTTATTTTTCAGCGCACAGAGCTGCCGGTAGCTGTCGCGCCTGAGCGCGCAAAGGCGGTGCAATTAGTGCTTGCGCAGGGGGCGAATATTATTCTGTGCGATGATGGTTTGCAACATTATCAGTTAGATAGAGATCTTGAGCTGGTACTTATCGATGGGCGGCGCAGGTTTGGCAATGGTCACTGTTTACCGCTTGGCCCGCTACGTGAACCTCTTGCGCGTCTTTCTTGTGTTGATCTGCTTATTTGCAACGGTAGCGCGCCGCGCTCTGGCGAGCTTGCTATGACATTGGTGCCGGATGCTTTTATTAACGTTAGAACCGGCGTGCGGCGTGAAGAACATGCTTTTGCAAATTGCTGCGCTATGGCCGGAATTGGTGATCCGCAGCGTTTTTTTACAACGCTTGAAAGACTTGGCATTAAAACAACTCGCAATTTTGCTTTTTCAGATCACCATGATTTTGATTTAGCAACATTATTATCATTAGTGAATGACGAGCAGCCGCTGCTAATGACAGAAAAAGATGCCGTAAAATGTCGGCAATTTGCCATTGAGGAGCAGATTGATAACTGGTGGTATTTGCCTGTCAACGCTTCTTTTAGCGCCGCAGACAGTGAAAAAATCATGCAAAAAATTAACTTATTGAGGTAGTTATGGATCATCGTCTTTTTGAAATACTGGCTTGCCCCAACTGCAAGGGAAAGCTGAATTACAAAAAAACCACCAATGAATTTATCTGCAAGTTTGATCGAATAGCCTTTCCTGTGCGCGATGACATTCCTGTGCTGCTCATGGATGAGGCGCGCAGCTTAACCGATGAAGAGCAAGAGCTGAGCAGCTCTCATTAACCTCTTGTGCCGCCTATTTGTTTTTGATGTCCTTTTTTGCTGCTTAAACGGCAGCAAATTTTCATCCTGACCGTAGCAAAAAATAGATAACTGTTTGTCTTAAATAGCAATTAGCAGCATTCCCTATTAAACAATCTCAGCCTTATGACGCATTGCGTAGCGATGAGCGGCTATCGTTAAGCAATTGAATACATTTTAGGACGCAGCATGAACAAGAAAAGCTTGTTATTGCTTATCGCCGCTTTCTTCATTTCTGTCCAAGCGTATAGCTTTGAAGAAAACGATCCTAAAGCCTCGCTGCTAGGTGATTGGTACTGGTTTAATTTGCAGTGGCAACCTTCTCAAAACCAGCCTTATAAAAATCAGCCGTATAAGGGCGTTTCTTTACATTTTCTCGATAATAACGAATTTCACGCCTATTTGCTGGGCGCCGATGATCGCGAGGAGCACGGCACAGGCATTTATGAAGTGGCCGAAGATAAGCTGTTTTTAAGTGATAATAAGGGCAACATGCAAGCTTACCCTTATGAGATCAGCAACAACGAACTTATTTTAGAAGGTACGGTTTTTGTCCGTTTGCCTCCGGAATACCTGACGGGCTCTTGGTATAGCACGGAGTTTTTCGGCGATGATATTGATAAAAATGTGCAGCAGATCTTTTTAACCTTAAGCCCAAATTACGCCTTTTCACTCAGCGTTTCTGGGACTGAAAATGGTCAGTTTAAAAAAGTGAAGCATAATGGAAGCTATTATGTGGATAACGAATATCTGATCTTGGTTTATGAAGACGGCGTTCATGAATCAAAAATGTTGCTCAATGTTGATACGTTAATTTTAACTAATGAGCAGTTTGGCATGGGAATGGTGCTAAAAAGACTGGGCTCACAATCTGTTTTACTCGGTGAAACTGCCGAGGAGCCAAAAAATTAGCAGCGCTGAGCGCTGCTAATTTTTAATATTGAAGTGAAATTTTTAAAGCTTAAATTTAACCAAAATCACCATTTACATAACCACGGGTACGTGAGTCTTTTGGTGAGGTGAAGAGTGTTTGTGTTTCATCGCACTCAACAAGCTCACCCATTAAGAAAAACGCTGTTTGATCAGAGATGCGCCGTGCTTGCTGCATTGAGTGGGTGACGATGACGATAGTGTAATCTTTTTTGAGTTTTTCGATCAGATCTTCCACTTTTTTAGTCGCAATAGGGTCAAGCGCTGATGTCGGCTCATCCATCAAAATGACATCAGGCTCCATCGCAATGGTACGCGCAATGCAAAGGCGCTGCTGCTGACCACCGGACAGGCCAAATGCGTGCGATTTAAGGCGGTGTTTAACTTCATCCCACAAAGCTGCGCCAACAAGGCTACGTTCAACAATATCATCGAGCTTTTTCTTATCAGTGACGCCTTGCGCGCGCAGGCCGTAGGCCACATTTTCGTAAATGCTCATTGGAAAGGGGTTTGCCTTTTGAAACACCATGCCCACTTTGATGCGAAGCTCAGAAACATCGATGTCGCCATAGATATTTTGCCCATCCATGGCAATATTGCCCTCAAGTTTTACGCCTTCAATCAGATCATTCATGCGATTTAAGCAGCGTAGCAAGGATGATTTGCCGCAGCCTGATGGACCAATTAGCGCTGTGACATGATTATGCTCAATGTTTAGCGAAATTTTCTTAAGCGCATGCACCGCGCCGTGGTTGTAGTAAAGATCAAGATTTTCAATTGTAAATTTATTTTTCATTGTCAAATTCTCTCTCACTTACTCAATAGTTGGCTTTATTGAGCTTAGAAGCAATCAATTTGGTCAAAAGGTTTATCACGAGTACAACAAAAATAAGTACTGTGGCGGTTGCGTAGGCTTGATCCCAGTCGCTAGCGGTGTAAAGCTCTTGCGTGAGTTTATAAAGGTGTACAGTTAGCGTGCGTCCTGAATCAAGCAGGCTGTCTGGCACCCGTGCGACCATACCGGCGGTTAAAAACACCGGCGCCGATTCGCCGATCACGCGTCCCACACCTAAAATGATGGAGGTGATGATCCCAGGCACAGCGCTTGGCAATATCAGTTTCCAAATGGTGTAGATTTTGGATGCGCCAAGCCCATAAGAGCCTTCACGGTAGCTGTTTGGCACCGCGATAAGCGCTTCTTCTGTGGTACGAATGATGGTCGGTAAGATCAAAATGCTCAGTGTGAGCGAGCCTGAGAGAATAGAAAACCCAAGACCTAAAATTGAGACGAAAAACGTCATCCCAAAAAGACCAAAGATGATCGATGGGATCCCCGCCAGTGATTCGGTACAAAAACGGATAATTTTGACTAACTTGCTGCCCACTTTGGCGTATTCAGTCAGATAAATGGCCGTCATCACACCGATAGGAATGGCGATCGCCATGGAAAGTAGCACGATATAAAAGGTGGCTACCACCATCGGCCAGATCCCCGAGCTGCTGCCTGTGCGTGAATAGTCGCTGGTAATAAATGACCAATCAATGACTTGTAGCCCATTGCTAAGAATGTGCCACAAGATCCAGAGCAAAAAACCAACGCTCAGCGAAGCGGCAATCCAGACTGCAGCTTGCGCTAATTTATCTTGTACTTTGCGCGAAAACATAGTTATCACCTTGCTTTTGCTCTGTTAATGTAAAGTAACAATGCATTTAA